>JBCCHD010000014.1 GCA_039028935.1 Pseudomonadota bacterium
GGTTGGAGTAGCGTGCGGCGCGTCGCCTGTGGTGTACAGCGTGTAGGCTCGCTCGATGCGATCCCAACGATTGTCGCGGTCCATCGCGTAATAGCGACCCGCCAACGTGGCGATTCGGCCCACGCCCGCCTCTGCCATCAATGCTTCGAGGCGCTCAATCGAGGGCTTGGCACTGCGCGGTGGCCGATCACGGCCATCGAGCATGGCGTGGACATAAAGCTGCGTGACCCCACGCGACACGGCCATTTTGATCGCAGCAACGAAATGGTCCTCATGACTGTGCACGCCACCTGCGCTCAACAGCCCCATCAGATGCAGGGCACGGCCCGAATCTCGTGCGCCGTCCATGGCCGCCACTAACGCCGCATTGTCATTGAAGCTGCCGTCGTCGATCGCCGCACCGATGCGCGTATAGTCCTGATACACCACGCGACCGGACCCCAAGTTCAGGTGCCCGACTTCGGAATTCCCCATTTGACCGGAAGGCAGGCCCACATTGAGCCCTGAGGTACCGATCAATCCCCAGGCAAAATCGCGGCGAAGTCGGTCAAAATGAGGGGTATCAGCCGCCAAAATAGCATTGTGCTCAACCTCTTCCGAGTGGCCCCAACCATCCATGATAATCAGCGCCACCGGCCGCACGTCTGGCTTTGGCATAACAATTGTCCTTCCATCCCGCCAACTGTCCGCATCAGCTGCTGGATATAGTGAATAGTGTCAGCGCGTTAGCCGCGGTCGCGCCTGTGCCCGTATTCTAGCAGCCCGTTGCGAAAGTCTCAGGACAGTGTCCTGATGATCGACGGGGCGGAACTAGCGGAGTGTACATGAGCCGAAAACAGGGTCCAGCGGGCGTAAAAATCAACTTTCCGACCACGACTCTGCGTTAGTTGTTCTTCAAATATAGCGCAGTGTTATAATGCCGCGCCCTTAGCCTATGGCCTCAAGTAACTGTTTTACGGGACGATTCGCAACCATG
Source organism: Pseudomonadota bacterium (assembly GCA_039028935.1). Lineage (NCBI taxonomy): Bacteria > Pseudomonadati > Pseudomonadota > Pseudomonadota bacterium. The sequence goes on from JBCCHD010000014.1 coordinate 977, forward strand.
CAGCAGATCATTGAATTTTCCAGCAATCACCCCTATTTAGTGGGTCTGGCTATCATTTTGACGATGATTTTGATCGCCAACGAATTTCGGCTTCTTAGCCGCAAAGGAATTGATGTCACGCCCTCCGAGACCGTCGCGCTCATTAACAATGGCGCGAAGGTAGTCGATATACGCAGTATCGAACGGTTCCGTTCAGGGCATATTCTCAGCGCACTGAACATTGCGCTAGACGATCTTGAGGCCAAAGCGGCGAAAAAGCTCGCCGCACACAAGGACAAGTTCATTATCGTTTATGACGATAACGGCATGCTCGGCGCTCGCGCCAGTACATTACTACGACGGATGGAATACAAAGCCGTCAATTTAAAAGGCGGTCTCACCGCATGGAAGGGCGATAACCTGCCGCTCGAAGAAGGTAAGTAACAACATGAACAAGATGGTTTTATATGGCACCGGCTTTTGCCCATTTTGCATTCGCGCCAAACAGCTACTCAATCATAAGAACATTGATTTCGAGGAGATCCGTGTGGACAAGGACTCCGAGCAACGCGCAATCATGCGCGAGCGCTCAGGACGTACCAGCGTGCCACAAATATTTTTTGGCGATCACCACATTGGCGGTTGCGATGAGCTTTATGCGCTCGAACGCAAAGGCGAGCTAGACACGCTTCTGGCATCTTAATTTCAGTCACGGCCTCCGCGCCCCAAAAACAGGTTACGAACATGGCAGAACAATCCGCCGACGAACGACAAGTCGCTATCCAGCGAATCTACGTCAAAGACATTTCTTTTGAATCGCCCCGCGCACCAGCGGTGTTTGCTGAAAAATGGGAACCCGACGTCAACATGCAGCTCAACACACGCTCGTCGAAACTCGACGGCGACGACCTGTATGAGGTGGTACTGACCGTCACGCTCGACACCAAAGTTGAGGGCAGCACCATTTTTCTATGCGAGGTTCAACAAGCCGGTGTGTTCGTCATCAAGGGCTTCACCGAAGAAGAGATTAAACACGTGGCGGGTAGTTTCTGCCCCAACCAGCTGTTCCCTTACGCGCGGGCAGCAGTAGCCGACCTTGTGAGTCGCGGCGGATTCCCCAATCTCGCGCTCCAGCCCATAAACTTCGACGCGCTTCTCGCACAACATCAGCAAGAGCTACAAAAAGCACAGTCAGAAGCACAGCAAACGAACGAGCGGCACTAGCCTAGCCCCGAGCGATGAGCAATCACCCCTCACCACTCGTCGTACTGGGCGCTGGCTCTTGGGGCACGGCGCTGGCGATTCAGTTCGCTCGCAGTGGGCGCGATACCGTGATGTGGGGCCGCAATGAGCGCCATATAGAAGCAATGCGAGACGCGCGGGTCAACGATATCTATCTGCCCGACTGCCCGTTCCCCGACAACCTCCACGTCGTGACCGATTTTGCCGAAGCGGTATCCGGCGCCCGTGACATCCTTATCGGGGTACCGAGCCACAGCTTCCGTGCCACCCTTGAGAAGCTTGAGTTCCTCTTGCCGCTTGACGGTCGCGTGTGTTGGGCGACCAAAGGGTTTGAGGAAAACAGCGGCAAGCTGCCTCACCAAATCGCGCGAGAGGTACTGGGCGATAACATCCCTACAGCAGTGCTATCGGGCCCCACCTTTGCGGCCGAAGTTGGACGGGGCCTCCCCACGGCGATGAGTATCGCCTCCACCAACGAAGCGTTTGCGCTGGATTTGGCGAGTTCAATCTCCGACGATTCGTTCCGCGCCTACACGACCGATGACATGATTGGCGTCGAAGTCGGTGGCGCCGTGAAAAACGTGCTGGCAATTGGCGCCGGTATCTCAGATGGCCTAGGCTTTGGCGCCAACACTCGCGTCGCGCTCATCACCCGGGGCATTGTAGAAATGTCGCGATTAGGCCAAGCGCTTGGTGCCCAGCAGGAGACCTTTCTCGGTCTCGCAGGCGTGGGTGATCTGATGCTCACCTGCACCGACAACCTGTCGCGCAATCGCCGTATGGGTTTGGCGTTGGCCGCAGGACAGAGCATAGAGGAAGCGGCCAAGGAGATCGGGCAAGTCGTTGAAGGCGTGCGCGCCGCCAAGGCGGTATGGCAGGTTGCACAAATGCACGATGTGGAAATGCCCATCGTCTCCGAGCTGTACGCGGTGCTCTACGAAAACAAATCACCTCAGCAGGCCGTCACCGACCTCATGCGGCGCAGTCTCAAGCCGGAATCCACCGCCAAGTCGGCCTAACCGCACACACGGCACAATGGTATCGGACGCACCCAATGCGGCTTGGTATGATTTAGCCAAAGCAGGTTCGGCCAGTAGCGCGTCCCCTCGGCGACTGCGACCCCTTTCGACACGCCAACGCTGTTAGTTTGAAGGACGAACGTGACCGATCAATCCACGCTCTGGCGCACACGCTACGCACGACAGATATCGCTCCCTAACTGGGGCGAAGCGGGACAACACGCGCTGGCCAACAAAACAGTGATGATCATCGGGCTTGGCGGTTTGGGCTCGCCGGTCGCCACCTACCTTGCCGCATCGGGAGTCGGCACGCTCAAACTGAATGATTTTGACAGCGTCGACTTGTCGAATTTACCGCGTCAACCGCTGCATAGTTCCGAGGACGTTAACCGCCTCAAAGTCGAATCCGCGCAGGAGCGCTTACGCGCAATCAACCCATTGGTCGATTACAAACCGTTACCCTCGCGACTCACGGAGACGGAGCTGCGCGATGCGCTGAGCGATTGTCACTGTGTGGTCGACTGCACCGACAATTTCGGCTCACGCTTTGCCATAAATCGAGCCGCCATCGCCACAGGCACACCATTGGTCTCGGCGGCGGCCATACGCGAAGAGGGTCAGCTCGCGGTATTTCGCCATGACGTGTCGGACAGCCCGTGCTATCGATGTCTATACGCCGAAAGCGATGAGGCAACCGGAGACTGCCAAGGACAGGGCGTGATGTCACCGCTGGTAGGCGTCGTGGGCAGCATGGCCGCAACCGCGGTGCTGAATATTCTGGTTTACAATGACAATAACGCGGGCAGCTTGTTGCTGTTTGACGCGCGTCGCCTGCAATGGCGTGCGATAACATTGCGCAAAGACCCGCACTGTCCGGCATGCTCAGAGGGTGGACAGACATGATCGTTTACGAATCGATTCGCGTCGGCGCACAGGGCCTCTCCCATGGCTAACTTGGCATGGGGTGCGCTCTTTTTAGCGGGGCTGTTTGAAGTGTTATGGGTGATCGGCATGAAGCACTCCGACGGCTTCAGTAAGGCAGGTCCGACCCTGTTTACAATCGGCTGCATGATCGTCAGTTTTGGTTTGCTGTCGTGGTCACTCAAACACGTGCCGCTTGGAACAGCCTATGCGGTATGGGTTGGCATTGGGGCGTTGGGCGTCGCCATTTTCGGCATGCTGTGGCTTGGCGAATCGCAACACTGGGTGCGCATCGCCTGTATGTTGCTCATCATCTCCGGCGTAATCGGCCTCAAACTCAGCGATTCGGGCTAATCAGGTCGGTCCCATCAAGCGCTAAAAAATGCCGGCTTCTGTGCCCGCTGCGACCAGTTCGCCCAACGCCTCACAGTCTGCTTCAAACGACTCCTGATATTGGCCATGCAGGAGAAGCGGTGCTTGAATGAGCTTCCAGCGAAGACCACTCGTGATGCGCTGAACACCATCGAGCGTACCCTGCCCGTCCAGACCCGCCCGCACATAAAGCGCGAACGGTAATCCCTGCGTCTGTTCCAGACAGTCGTAGTAGATGCGTTCGAAAAAATCTTTGATCAAACCACTCATGGCCCCAAAATTCTCGGTGGTCCCAACAATGATCGCATCTGCTTGCTGAACGTCTGAGCTGCGTGCATCAAGTGGCGTCTTGCGGACGACGTCGATCGACGACCCCTCTGCCCCACGCGCAACGGCGCTTGCCAGCGCGAGCGTGTTCGTGGAGGGCGTGTTGGCCACGATGAGTAGACGAGGCATAAGGTTTCCTGGCCAAAGAAACGATGCTGGCAGTTTTGCGGACGTTACGCAATGCGTATCGGTCGGTGGATTATCGATCAAATCACTGTATTTGCGACACGGCCGGGTTACACTGTACCCATGGCGTCAGGTCCGGCGTTCAACTTATGTCGACGAACACATCCCATGCATACGATTCAGACGGTCTTTCGATTATTAGCGCTTTGTACAGTCGTACTGCTCGGCGCGGTCGCCGGCTGCAGCGCGGAAATCGAAACCATCATTGGCGAGCCCGGACTCGAGGCGAAAAGTGCACGTGATTATTCAATTGAAGAAAGTACCGCCACATCGATACCGATGGGCGGTTTCATCGAATTCAATGAACGCGTAGAGATCGATGCCACCACAGGCTACGGTAATTGTTTCTATGCCACGTACGAATTTCGATTTGAGTACGACGCCTCCGTGTTTGTTGAATTTCGAGACGGCACCAATGGTCACTGCAGTTTCGGCGCAATCTTGGTCCGGTCCTTTGAAGTGCGCGTACTCGCCGAAGAAGATTATCCACTCGGCGCTCAGCTGTCGCCTTTTATTCAGTTTCACCAAAGTGATCCCCACATCGCAGTCTTTCAAATTGGCCGAGAGTATTTTGCCGAGCGCATCAGCGATCTACGCGAGGTCGAAATCAGCTGTCGCCGCGATTCGTGTGACGGCATGATTCAGCGCCGCGTCGCGAACTCCATCTGATTCGACGTCTCCTTCCCGCTCGCGCAGACACGGCGCGTTGATCCTCCTTCTCGATCCGCGAACGACAGCCACCAACACAGCAAATAGGGGATCGTCAGCGTCTCAGGCGGCGATTGGGGGAATCGCTTCCTACGCGATCATCCCTGACTAAGCACTTCTGCACACGCTGTACACCGCTACGAGAAATCGTAACCCTCTGTAAATACTGAAGTCTGAGATTATTTACTTGCTTGATACAAGCAAATGAGTAGAATACGCCCATGACACTTACCGCCCCATCTCCTCGTCGGTCGCACGCCGAACGTACACACGAGTCCGACCGTCGCATGTTTCAGGCGGCCGTCGAACTAATCACTGAAAAAGGTCTGGACGACACAACGCTCAAGGCCGTTGGCGAGCGTGCGGGCTACAGCCGTGGTCTGGCCGGCTATCGGTTCGGCAACAAACAGGGCCTGTTCGAGTTTGTACTCCGGCGCGTTGGTGAACATTGGCTGGCGCAGCTTAGCGCTGTCACCGAAGGACTCAGTGGGGTCGAAGCGATGACCGCAGCAGTGCGCGCGCATTGCGCACTGTGCTGCGACAACGAGGCGCCGGTGCGAGCATTCTATATGCTCTGGCTCAGCGCGGTTAGCCCCACATCCGATACACGAGAGGTTGTCCGCAACATTGATCAACGCCGGCAGCGAGATGTCGCACAATGGGTGCTCGAGACGGACCCGTCGGTGACCGATGCGCACGCGAAGGCGGTCGGCGCCCAATTTAGCGCCGCGATTATTGGCATGGCCTACCACTGGCTTGCTCGACCCGACGACCATGCCGCCGTTGCCGCCCAGCACGATCAACTTATTCATACGATGCAGCATGCGATGCATGCAAGGAACTCATCATGAGCACCATTACGCCATTGATTCAGCCTCCAGCACCCAACGCCGACCCGGCCGCTACGCCGCTGCGTTTTGTGACGGCCGCCTCGCTCTTTGACGGGCATGATGCCTCGATCAATATCATGCGACGCATCCTTCAAGGCTCCGGCGCTGAGGTGGTGCACCTCGCACACAATCGCTCCGTCGCCGATGTGGTCGAGTCCGCACTGCAAGAAGACGTGCAGGCTATCGCCATCAGCTCGTATCAAGGTGGGCACAACGAGTATTTCCGCTACATGATCGATATGCTCAAGGAGCACGGTGCTGGCCATATCAAAGTATTTGGCGGCGGGGGCGGCGTGATCGTTTATGACGAAATTCAATCGCTTCAGGCCTACGGCGTCGAGCGCTTGTATTCCCCGCACGACGGTCAGCAACTGGGACTGCAGGGCATGATTGACGATATGCTCGCGCGGACCGCAGCGGCACAGGCGCCAGCGGCACCCACACTCGATTCCCTACCGCAGTATACGGCGACGAACCTGGCGCAGGTCATTACCGGCATTGAGAACGGTGCCTACGACAAACCCGCGCTGGCATCGCTCAGTGCCTCTGCGCCACCGGTGCCGGTGCTCGGTATCACCGGCACCGGCGGCGCGGGGAAGTCCTCGCTCACTGACGAGATCATCCAGCGCTTTCGACAAGACAGTGGTGATAGCGTGCGCATCGCCATCTTGGCAGTGGATCCGACGCGGCGTAAAACGGGTGGCGCACTGCTCGGCGATCGAATTCGAATGAACGCCATTTATCATCCCAATATCTACATGCGGTCGCTCGCGACACGCGGTACGACCGGTGAAGTGCCGGACTACCTGCCCGACGTTATCTCAGCCGCGCGTCACTCCGGATTCGATTTGGTGGTGGTTGAAACGCCTGGTATTGGTCAGGGTGACGCGGGCATCGTGCCATTCGTGGACACAGCCATGTACGTGATGACACCGGAGTTCGGTGCACAAAGCCAGCTTGAGAAGATCGATATGCTCGACTACGCCGATGTGGTCGTTATCAATAAGTTTGATCGTAAAGGCAGCGACGACGCCCTGCGCGATGTGGCCAAACAAGTGCAGCGCAACCGCCAGGCCTTCTCGCAACAACCCCATGAGATGCCGGTATTTGGCAGCATCGCCTCTCGGTTTAATGATGATGGGGTGACCGCGGCGTATCAATACCTCAAACGACAGCTAGTGGAAAAAGGACTCACCGACTACCCGTCGCAACTTGCGCCAGTCAACCGTCGCAGTTCGTCAGAGAGGACCATCATCGTGCCGCCGCAGCGTCAACGCTACCTGGCCGAGATTGCCGAATCTGTCCGCAGCTACCACACCAACGTGACAGCGCAATCCGATGCGGCGCGGGCACATCAGCAGGTACGTGCGACGATCGACATGCTGGGCGACCGAGCGCCCGATGCGACCGCCGCACTCACTGAGCTTGCCAACGAAAAAGCCGATGCCCTTGAGCCGGCTTCCAAAACGCTGCTTGACGACTGGCACCAACTGGCTGACACGTACTCGGGTGACTCACTAACGGTGACTCTACCCAACGGCAAAACCATCGAGCAACGCATCAGCAGCACGAGTTTGTCTGGCACCCGTATTGCAAAAGTATCCCTGCCTGTTTTTGCGGATCACGGAGAGCGACTCAAGTGGCTGATGAAGGACAATGTCCCCGGCCGCTTCCCATTCACCAGCGGTGTATTCGCGTTTCGACGAGAAGGGGAAGATCCAGCCCGAATGTTTGCCGGCGAAGGCGATGCGTTCCGCACCAACCGGCGCTTCAAACAACTCTCCGAGCACTCCGAGGCTAAGCGACTGTCGACGGCATTTGACTCGGTCACGCTGTACGGTTTCGATCCGGCGGTACGACCGGACATCTACGGAAAAATCGGTAACGCCGGCGTCTCGATTGCCACGCTCGACGACATGAAAGTGCTCTATGACGGTTTTGATTTGTGCGATCCAGGCACGTCGGTGTCGATGACCATCAACGGGCCGGCACCAACTATTTTGGCGTTCTTCCTTAATACGGCAATCGACCAACAGCACGCCGCGTTTGTCGATCAACACAATCGCGAGCCGAACGCGGACGAATACGCACAGCTCAAGAGTTTTGCCGTCAGCCATGTGCGCGGCACCGTCCAGGCGGATATCCTGAAAGAAGATCAAGGCCAAAACACGTGCATTTTCTCAACCGACTTCAGTCTGCGCATGATGGGCGACATTGCGCAGTACTTTATTGATCACAATATTCGCCGTTTTTATTCAGTCTCCATTAGCGGCTATCACATTGCCGAGGCCGGCGCTAATCCGATTTCGCAATTGGCGTTTACGCTGGCCAATGGTTTCACCTATGTTGAAACCTATTTAGCACGCGGCATGCGTATTGACGACTTCGCGCCCAATCTGTCGTTCTTCTTCTCAAACGGCATGGATCCGGAATACACCGTCATGGGAAGGGTCGCGCGGCGCATCTGGGCCACCACCATGCGCGATAAATACGGGGCGAACGAACGCAGCCAAAAACTCAAATACCATATCCAAACATCGGGGCGCTCACTGCACGCACAGGAAATGGACTTCAACGACATTCGCACGACGCTACAAGCGCTGCTTGCGATCAATGACAATTGCAACAGCCTGCACACCAACGCGTATGATGAAGCGATCACTACGCCCACCGAAGAATCGGTGCGTCGCGCGATGGCCATCCAGCTGATCATCAATCGCGAATTCGGCGTCGCAAAAAATGAAAACCCCAATCAAGGCGCGTTTATTGTCGAAGAGCTCACCGACCTAGTCGAGGAAGCGGTACTGCGTGAATTCGAGCGCATCTCCGATCGCGGCGGTGTATTGGGCGCAATGGAGACCGGGTATCAACGTGGAAAGATCCAGGAAGAGTCGATGTATTACGAACATAAGAAGCACGACGGCTCGCTGCCTATTATCGGCGTCAATACATTCTTGCCCGACGCATCAACAGAAGGTGAGGAGATCGAGCTTGCCCGCTCAACCGAGGATGAAAAGCAGCGTCAGATTCAACGTCTGGCGGCGTTTCACGAGACGCATAAAGACGTCGCGCAAGCGCATCTTGAGAGGGTCAAACTCGCCATCGTAAACGGCGAGAATGGCTTTGCCGCGCTCATGGAAGCCACTCGCTATTGTTCGTTGGGACAGATCACAAACGCTCTGTTTGAAGTCGGCGGCCAATACCGACGCAACATGTAGCGCTCATAAAAAAAGCCCCGACGCGTTACCGCGTCGGGGCTTTATATTGCCTGCAGCTATCGGTTAGAAGCTGTAGTTATAACGGGCATACCAGAAGCCGCCGTTAAAGCCGAAGGGCGAGAACTGGCTGTAGCGGTTACCCACACCAGCTGCCGCATCCGGGTTTTCATCCGGCACTTCATCAAACACGTTGTTCACGCCAATGATGATTTTCTGACGTTCGGTCAGGTCGTATGAGGCCTCCACGTCAACCAGCGTCTTGCCGTCGTAGGTTCGTCCGTCTTCTGAATCGAACCAATCGTCGTAGAAGCTAGCACGCGCCAGGAAGCGCCAGTTATTGACCGTGTGCTGAGCCTGCAGATTCCAGCGTGTTTCCGGCAGACCGGTTTCGATCTGCGCCACACGACCCGCAGCAGAGTCGATTGCCGACTGCTGCTGAGCGGCGCTCAACGCGTTCTGATCCGACGTACCAAACGCGATTCGCTCAAGTGGCGACGTCACGTCGGTTTCGGTGTTGTTAAACGTGAAGGTCAGATCGGTCAGACCACCGCCCCACTCGATTGGATAGGTTGCGACAATATCGAAACCGGTGGTTTCCGTGTCGAAACTATTCGAGAAGAAGCGGAAGTTCTGGAGGTTACCCGCGCTGGTCACACCGGCGGCAACCAGACCGTCGATCTCAGCCTGAGTCAGCGCAAAGTTTGGCGACAGGTTCAAACGATCGTCAATTTCGATGTTGAAGTAGTCAATCGTCACTTCCAGAGCACCGAGATTGAAGAACGTACCAAACGTGAAGTTAGTAGACTCTTCAGGCTCAAGCGCCGCACCACCTCGAAGCTGGGCGACAGCCGTAGTGGAAGGCACGGTGCCATTATTCACGAGGTCGTTGATGGTGAAATCGAACTCGGTGGATACGTTGAACGCGTTCGACTGACCCGGTGTCGGTGCCTTGAAGCCCGTGCTGAATGTCGCACGGAAGCCAAGGTTATCGGATACACGATAGTTACCCGCCACTTTGAAGTTAGTCGTGGTACCAAAGTCCTGGAAGTCTTCCCAGCGCAACGCGGCGCCGAGCAACAGCGCGTCATTGACGTCCCATTCGGTGTCGACGTACAGCGCAACGTTTTCACGTCCGAACTGGCCACCGGCGATGTTACTAAAGCCTGGGAAACCGTTCGATGCAGCGCTGAAGCCTTGAGCAGCCAATGGACCGATGTCAAACGACTCTTCCTGACCGACACGCACTTCAAACTCTTCGAGTCGGTATTCCGCACCGAATGCGACGTTCACGTTCTCACGTGGGTTGTAGGCGAAATCGGCATTGAGTTGACGTTCGAATTGAATGTAGGCACCTGGATCAAACATCGTTGGCGTCGCTGGGCCCAGCGAGGCGTTCACGGTGTTGTTGATAAAGAAGTCCACTTCGTTACGACCCACCGAACCGCTGAAGTCGTAGCGCAGACCGCTACCGTAGTTCCACTCACCTTTCACACCGGCAGTCAGAGCTGAGTCGCTGACATCACCACCGAAGCGTGGCGTGAAGCCGCCCGGGAAAATTTCCTGGAACGTGAAGCAATTCGGATCGGCGAATACATCCGCCAACATCGTTGGATCGGGAATGTTATTGGTGATCGGAATGTTCATGCAACCGCCAGACATATCGCCGGTTAGGTCACCCACGAGCAGCGAAGCGCCACCGTCATCACTAAACACCGCACCGCGCGTGTTCGGATTACGGAAGTAAAAGCCTCCATCGACGTGCTTGGTGACATAGTTAGCGTGCGCATACGCTTCAGCGCCATTGCCAAGGTCTAGGCCAAAATTACCCCAGAACTTCCAGCTGTCTTCAATCTTAGGCGAACCCCAGATTTGCGCTGGATTGGCCACCGCGGTGTTGCCAGCGGCAATCAGTCCGGCGGCGTCATCACGCTGAATACTGCGATCCGTATCGTCTGCTTCGCCATACTCAAAACTTAAGTTGGCAAAACCGTTGCTCGACAGCGGCAGACCGATGTTGCCTTCGATGCTCACCAAATCACCATCGCCTTCATAATGCGAACCGTATTTGACGTTGAGCGAGCCGCCCTCCGAATCATCTTTAAGAATGAAGTTCATCACGCCGGCAATGGCGTCCGAACCATACTGGGCCGCGGCGCCGTCGCGCAGCACTTCAAGCTGCTTCAACGCAATGGAAGGGATCGCGGAAATGTCCGGCCCTTGTGCCCCGTTGGCGATACCGTTACCCAGCCAGTAAATGACCGACGCACGATGGCGGCGTTTACCATTGATGAGCACCAATGTGTGGTCGGGTGCCAGACCGCGAAGGTTGGCGGGACGCACGATGGTGGCGGCATCACTGATAGGTTGCGTGTTGACGTTATAAGACGGCACCACGTTTCGAATCAGCGAACTCAAATCGGTGTCGCCCTGATTAGCGAACTCGTCGCCGCTCAGCACGTCCACCGGAGCCGGTGATTCGGTCGCTGAACGAGCGCGCGCTCGTGTACCGGTAATGATGACTTCTTCCAGCTCACCATCTTGCGCCACAGCCGGCGCGGTGTAACTGAACGAGGCCGTCGCGCATGCTGCCCCAATCAGCAAAACGCGTTTGAGAGTTACTCGTTGCATGAAATGAATCCTCTGTAAGTAAGACCGTCCCGTTCAGCGCCAACTGCGATGAGTCGTTGCAAATGTGCAACAAATACCAAAAATCAGCTACTTATGGGTCCAGTGCCGCCTTTATATAACAATTCCTTATGCAATAAAAGACGACGTGTGATGCGTCGCGACGAACGACACCGCTATGTGTGTTTCACACCACACATTCATCGCGCCAACCCGGGGCAGCGAAGAACCTGCGAGGTGCCGCGTTCAATGCGTCATTGAATTTGTCGCCTACTCTAATCGGATGTTTTTAATCGATTAAAAGGTCGCGGTCACGACGCATAATTTGTTAAGTAGGGGTTGTATAGATAAGCAAACACCTTACCCTTCACTCGTTCTTAACGCGCTGGAAGTAGCCTCATTGACCGACCGCTTTGCCGTTTTTAACTAGATTCAGGCCGTTTACGGAACCGACATGCAGCGATTAATCGGCGCACTTTTATTTTATTTGCGCTTCCTTCCCAGTTTCACCGCGCCGCCTTTCCACGTGCGTAAACGCCGCTGGCGTGCGATTCCCTCGCTTGAGGGGCAAACGTGGTTGATAACCGGAGCGTCCGATGGCATCGGTCGAGCATTAGGGCGATTAGCGCTTGAACACGGCGCGCACGTCGTCGGTGTTGCCCGAAACCGAGCGGCGCTGGACGATGTACCGACCACACCCGAACAAGCGGCTCGCTTTACGGCCTTGTCTTACGATCTCTCATCAATGTCCGCCGTCGAATCACTGAGTCATGCACTGACTCAATCGAAACAGTTGGATGTACTGGTTAATAACGTGGGCGTGATGCTGCATGAGCCCATCGCCACATCCGAGGGCTTTGAGGCGTCCTTTGCGACGAATTTGCTCGGCCACTACTTACTAACGCGCACATTGCGCGACAAACATCGGTTGGCGACCGGAGCGCGCGTTATCAATATGAGTTCGGGCGGCATGTACAACGTGCCGCTGCTCAGTGACCGTCTCGATACGCTTGACGATCACGATGGCTTAATGGCGTATGCGCTACACAAGCGCGCGCAGGTCATCCTTACCGACTATTGGCGCGAACACGATGCCGGCCGCCACTACTACGTCATGCATCCAGGCTGGGTAAATACCCAGGGCGTCAAGACCTCATTGCCACGGTTTCACGCGGTACTTGGCCGCATTCTGCGCACACCTGCACAAGGGGCCGACACCGCGCTATGGCTTGGCGCCACCACGCCGGAGCAGTCCGAGCCTGGTATTTGGTTCGATCGGGCCCTGCGTAACGCACACATCTATAGCATGACTAAGCGCCTAAGCGCCTCCGGCGCGCATTTAGTTAGCCTGCTCGATTCAAAACTCGCCTCACTCTCAGACCGCTAGCAACGTACTGTCAATCCCGGCGTGTCGGCGCCGCCCAGCGTTTCTCGCATCGCATCCACCGCCCGTGGCGTGCAAACGCGAACAGGTTGCCAGGGCCTAATCGCCTGTCGATTATCCAGCAACCACATCCTTCAGCCATTGCCTTTGACGCCCACCACATCACGATCGATACGTATTTTTAATATGAATAAACAATAGCTTAAGCATCAATTTAAGCAGTTCAGGCCAGGTTCAGGCTGCCCGTGGTGTACTACAGTCATCATCGCAACACCTCAGGAGTCATCCGTGCGAACTCAGTCCACTTTTGGCCTCGGCCGCCCACTACTTCGCTACGCATTCGATCTCGGCGCCGTTGCAGCCGGCGTACTCGTCGCCTTTTTTTCACTGAGTGCGCAGGGGCAGTCATTACCGACAAGCGACTCGGTGAACGTCACCGAACGCATCGCCACGAGCCGCGGCGTACCCAGCTCGGCAAACAGCGTCACCGGACGGCTAGCACCGCCCGCAACGGTCACACAAAAACCACGCTCCGACGCATCGACGGATAAGAAACGCAGCGTATACGGTGATTTCGACATCTACGACGCCGATGTCACGCTGTATTTTGACGACGATCTGGATGGTCACTACTACGGCATCGATGTCAATTTCGACGCCGACACCGATTACGTTACGGCCGATGTCTACGCCATGCTGTACTTTAGCTTGGAAGGTGGTCCGTGGGAGCTTTACTACACGACAGAAATCTTCACACTGTTTAACGACAGCGGCAACGACGACTACACCGTCGAAACTGAACTCTACTCGGGCTACCCGACGGCTTACTACGATGTGCTGATCGAACTCTATGACGCCGATACAGGCGACTTCGTTGCCGATTTTGGCCCCAGCGACAGCCCGGAACTCGACGACGCACCGCTGGAAGATCAGCAAAAGGACATCGGCATAATCACGCTGGGTCCAGAGCCCATCGTGAGTCATTCACACGGCGGTGGCGGCAGTCTGTCGCAGCTGTCGCTCTTTATGTTGCTACTCAGCGTGGCACTCATACGCCGAACACGACAACCGCTTCTTGCCGCTGGCTAAATTCGAAGCCAGCTCCCCCATCGCGACGGCGGCTCCCTGTCCGCCGTCGCGATCCCTCACCCGATACGATTTTTTTTCGACCCGCCCTTCCACGATCGACCGCACACGCCGGACATCCCCAATCGCTCGGTGTAAACTACGCCATTGCGTTTTTAGGATGGACGGTTCCGATGACCACTCACAGCATAAAAGACATTCTTGGCCACCGCGTGGAGCCCGATGAAACCGTAACGGTTCAGGGGTGGGTACGCTCGCGCCGCACCTCGAAAGGCGGGTTTTCATTTATCCAACTTCACGACGGGTCCTGCTTTGATACGATTCAGGCCATCGCTGACGGTGATCTGGCCAATTACGAAAATGAGATCATCGAAATCGTCACCGGTTGTTCGGTTGAAATCACCGGTAAATTGGTCGCCGTAGACGGCCGCGGTCAGGATCGCGAAATTCAGGCGACACACGTGACGGTCATCGGTTGGGTCGACGACCCCGATACGTATCCCATATCGAAAAAACGTCACAGTTTCGAATTTCTCCGCACCGTGGCGCATTTGCGCCCGCGGACCAACACCTTCGGCGCGATGGCGCGCGTCCGAAACGCAATCGCTAACGCGGTACATCAGTACTTTAATGAGCGTGGTTATCTGTGGGTTAATACGCCGATCATCACCGCGAGCGACTGTGAAGGCGCCGGAGATTTATTCCGCGTGAGTAAGTTAGATGTGGTGAATAAACCGTCGGATTACGACAACGATTTTTTCGGCAAAGAGACTTTTTTGACTGTATCGGGCCAGCTCAACGTCGAGAGCTACTGTTGCTCGCTCAACAAAGTGTACACCTTCGGCCCCACGTTCCGCGCTGAGAATTCCAACACGAGTCGCCACCTGGCGGAATTTTGGATGATCGAGCCGGAAATTGCCTTTGCGGACCTAGCGGATAATGCTGCCCTTGCCGAGGATTTTCTAAAAAACGTGTTTGCCACCACGCTAGACGCTGTGCCGGACGACATGGCGTTTTTCAATCAGCATGTCGACAAGCAGGCGATTGAGCGTATCGAAGGCGTCATCCAGAAGCCGTTTACTGTCATGGACTATTCCGACGCTATCGATATTCTGATCAAGTCCAAACAATCGTTTGAGTTTCCCGTTGAATGGGGACTCGATTTACAGTCTGAACACGAACGGTATCTCACCGAGAAACACGTGGGCGGACCCGTGATCGTGGTGAACTACCCGAAAGAAATCAAAGCGTTTTATATGCGCCAGAACGACGACGATAAAACGGTGGCCGCGATGGACGTGCTGGTTCCCGGCGTCGGTGAAATCATCGGCGGCGCGCAACGAGAAGAACGGCTGGACGTGCTCGATGCCAAGCTTCAGTCACTCGGACTCTCAGACGATCTATGGTGGTACCGCGATTTGCGCCGCTACGGTACCGTTCCACACGCCGGCTTCGGCGCCGGCTTTGAGCGACTCGTGCTTTATGTGACGGGCATGGAGAACATTCGTGACACCATCCCTTACCCACGGGTACCCAACAATGCCAGCTTTTAAGCACACCATGACAGTGATCAACACACGCGTTCGTGCATTCGCGGCCCTGATCGCCTGCGCGTTGGTGGTCGCTTGCAGCGGCAGTGCGAACGATCATGCGATGCAAAGCAATGACGGCGAGCCGGTGAACTATCTCGTGTATGACGCATCGTTCTCCAGCGCCGGCATGCCCGATGCCGCGTTTATCCAACAACTGGCGAGCAATGGGGTCGACCACGTGATCAACATTGCGCCGCCGGATGCGGACGGCTCACTGGACGATGAGGCCGCGCTCGTTGCGGCGGCCAACATGCAGTATCTGAATATCGCCGTCGATTGGCACGAACCGACGCAAGAGGATGTCGACACCTTTTTACGCTTTATGCGTGAACACTCTGACGACAATGTGTTTCTTCACTGCCAAATGAACATGCGCGCAACGGCGTTTGCCATGCTTCACCGGGTGATTAATCAGCAGGTCGCACCAACTGATGCGCTAGCGGACATGCAAACGATTTGGACGCCGAACGAAACATGGGCGACGCTCATCAACACCACACTCGATAGACACGACATCGACTTTAAGGTGCCCGCCGCCGACTAAACGTCGCACGCTGGTTTTCGCGTTGGGTTCTCAAGCGCCATGATGGGAACCGATGCGCGAACTCAATCCGAAGCCAATTCGTTTCACGATTGGCACGTCTGCCAGGGTCCGCTGTACAAGCGCTATTTAGCTTGCTTGAGCGGCACGGGCCGCTCGAGTGCCACGGGCTGTTGTTTGTTGCGCGAGTTGTTATAGGTCCGATCGATCGGGGTCGCCTGCAAGGCGTAAGGTAGCGATGGCTCGAACAGCGTTCGCAATGCACTCTCATCTTGGGCCTGATCCAGCCAGCGAGTCGCGCCTTCAGCATCGAGGAGAACGGGCATGCGGTGATGATACGGTGCAAACTCAGGTGACGCTTCGGTGGTCACAATCGAGCACGACAACACATGCTCGGTGCCGTCAGTCCAATAATCCCAAAGCCCGGCGAATGCCAAACCTTGTCCCGGGGAATCAAATAAAAACGGTGTTTTCTCTCCGTCTTTTCGCTGCCATTCAACAAATGAACTGGCTGGCAACACCGCACGCTTGTGACGAAATGGTCCTTGATAGGCACGGCTTTGATTGAGCCGCTCGGCGCGGGCATTGAACATCGCGTATTTCGTCGAAGGACCGCTGCTCCAATGCGGCACGAGCCACCAGCGCATGTCGCTGATCACACGCTCGCCTTCCCAGTAATGGACCACAGGCACACTGTCAGTTGGCGCGATGTTGTACCGCACTGGCAATGGACCTAAATCAATATCCAGTAGCGCAAGTAGCGCATGCACGGCCGGATCGTCGGTGACGTTAAAGCGGCCGCACATCTGTTTTCTTCATCCTCATCATGTTCAAGTCATACTACGATTCCAAGCGAGGAAAAAACAGCACTCGAGGCTCGGCACACTCGACCATGCTCTTGACGCGACAGAATACGTGTCGGGTCCGCGCGATGGATCGCGCGCTACAGGCTTAGGCGCACCTGTCGCCGTGTCGATGGATCAAGCAACAACGTGTGGCACTCGGCTTGACTGAACTGCGCGACTCCTCGAAAACGCATGACGCTTGCCGCTCGATTTCGCACGCGATACGCGTCGAGTTCGTCCTGCGTCCAAAAATACTGTGAATCAGAGCCCGAAACACCACGCCACCCTGGCGGTATGACGGCCAGCACTTTGCCGGATTCGACAAGCGGCCGCAGT
Organism: Pseudomonadota bacterium; assembly: GCA_039028935.1. Taxonomy (NCBI): domain Bacteria; kingdom Pseudomonadati; phylum Pseudomonadota; species Pseudomonadota bacterium. The sequence goes on from JBCCHD010000014.1 coordinate 18,248, forward strand.
ACTTTGCCAAAAAATATCGCCAACAACGCCCGGGCGTGAGCGCCATCCACATCCGGATCGGTAAGCAGCACGACCCGATCGGCACGCAGCTTCTCAGGCTGGCATTGCTCCGCGATGCCGCAGCCGAGTCGCTCAATCAGTTGGACACATAGCGCGTTGGCCTCGATGGTCTCAAGTGACGCGTGCCGTACGTTCAGCAGCTTACCCTGTAGTGCAAATATCTCTTGCTGCGCACGATTGCGCACTTGATTGAGCGTACTCGCCGCGCTCTTTCCTTCAACCAGAAACAGCTCTTTTTGATGTTCAGGCGTAATCGTAGGGTCCGCCTTGAGCGAGTGCGCGCTGATACGCTTCACGTTCTTGCACCTTTTCCACAAACTGCAGAATGTGCGTGTGCTGGGCAATCCGCTTGTCACGCGCCAATGCCGCCTCAAGTGGAAAACTCATTTGAATATCCGCGCCTGTCAGGGTCGGTCCGGCAAACCACTCGCGTTCCGCAAGATGTGCATCGATAAACGCCATTTGTCGATCTATGTTTGGTTGGACAAACGACGACAGCACTTTATTGGCGATACCTTTGGCGATGGGCTTCGCAAAAAAAGGCATCGGCGACTCCTTAATGCGACTGAATACAAGTCTCATCAGCAATGGGGACATCAGCGATCCTTCGGCAAAGTGCAGCCAGTATTGATAGGTATTGTAGTCATCACTACCGACCGGAGGGGCGAGTTGTCCGTCGCCATATTCACGCGCCAAATATTCCACAATCGCACCAGACTCGGCAATCACGCGATCCCCATCGGAGATGACAGGCGACTTACCCAGTGGGTGTACGTCCAGTAATTCAGGCGGCGCGAGCTGCGTCGATGCGTCGCGCTCATAGCGCTTCACTTTATAATCAACGCCCAATTCCTCGAGCATCCATAAGATGCGCTGCGAGCGCGAGTTTTGCAGGTGGTGTACCACTATCATAATGCCTCCATCGGCTCATCAGCCGTAATACGATTCTTCGATCAGATAAAGAGGGAAGCGCCCTTAGCCACAAGCCGCTCAACCGCATCGCTCATCGCTCGCTCGCTCAGCTCACCGCGTCGGACGGATGAGGCACACAGATTTAGCGCCGCCGGCACGCGCTCGAGTCGACGACAAAACGCATCGAGAAACGGCCCTTTTCCTTGGTTGAGGTCGGTGATGACACGAGGACTCAGTACATTGGCGTTCTCAATGACCGGTAGCTGCACCAAATTATGCAGCGCGGTAAGCAGTTTGGGCCCTAGGAACTGATCAACATAGGGGCCTTCATGTCGATCGAGTAACCTCGAGCAACTCTCTGCGTAAAACGGCAAAAAGACATCGTCGCGGCAAAACGCCATAAACGCATTGTGCACTTTGGCATACACCTTTGGGGCGCCGCCGCGGGTCGTGCTGCCTTGAATCCAGATCTCTCGGCCGACCGCGCCACCGCGATCGGGCAGCTCAAGCGCGTCGTCAGCAATGACGAGCGTATCCGCATCGCACCATACGACACGATCCGCACCCGCCCGTCGATAGGCTAAGAGCGTTTGCAACCGGCCCAAGTCGCTGGCCACCACGCGTTGTTTGCGGGTACGTTCGCGCTGTTGAGCGCTTAAACCGTAAAACAGCGCATCGCCGAGCCATACGTATTCATAGCCACGAACTTGTGCCCAGTTTTTTACCGAGTCGATACACGCGTGCATCCATGCGTGCGGCAGCGGTTGCCGGTGGCTTTGAATCACAACCGTCCTCATAGCCAAGTCCGCGTGTTATTCGGGTAACGCGATCGTGCCGGTAATCGCCGAAAGGCGATCAGCGGACACAGCACTGTTCAAATACGGCTTGGTTTTGGCCAGACGATCAACACCGATCAGCGTTTCGAGTACGGACGTGGCAAGCGTGGAGTTTGCCGCACCTTTGGTCGCCACTTGCGGATCCATAAATACCTGGTAGGTCAACACAACTCCGGTCTCGTGTTTTTCGAGCAGCCAATAGCCTTCAAAATCAAGTACACGCACCCGCTTTCGTTCCAGCGACCGCGCCGCTTCCTCACCGGTCATCTGGATAAAGATCCGCTCGGGATCCGCCGAGTAGGTGATGCGCGAGCGCACCACGGTATCGCGATCTTTGAGCATCAGTGGTGAATCAATCACCGTGTAGTTGAGGCTCTCGGCAACCGTGTCGCTCGACATGACCTCGCCGAATTTACACTTATGCAGCCACTTCGGACAGGAAGCGACGTCTCGGAGAACAGCCAGCAGATCAAAAAGTCCGGCCGAGCTGGTGAGCGTGCCGCGTGTCACCTTAAATGCACTGTCGGCAACCGCTTTTTGTTTAACGACCGCACCGCTTTTGGTTTTGACCACCTGCCAGTCCTCTGCCCATGCATCAACGGGCCCGATACTCAGTACAAATATCACCAGCGCAGTGAATAAAAGCTGCCCGCTAACAGCATGATGGCGTCCGCCTTCGGACAGGGATAGCGGTTTCATACGCGCACTCCATGGATCGGCTTTTGGCAATGCCGTCAGTATAGTCACTATTGTCCTCCGACACGACGCGGTCGCAGTCGTTCCGAGACTCCTACGATGCGCTGGGGCTCGGCCCGCCAAAGACACGGGTCGGCCAGATGCCTCCCCTACCCCGCTTTTGGTCTTCGCCATGATCGGCTGTGCACTCCATATCCACGCCTGGCATGCGCGCGGGTGTGCCCATCGGTTCGCCATTGGCGAGCAGCGCCCCACCCACTGCAGAGACTCTGCCGGAAACCCTTGTTGTAGCAATTGATTTTTTTGACTGCCAAACACACTCGTTTTGGCCTTGATTTTGCGCTCTCCGGTACGGAGAATCGGTGCTCTTTTTTGCCAGCGCGAGTCTCTAATGTGGTTTAAAAATCTACGCGTCTACCGCCTGACGGGCTCCCTCGATTTGTCGGCCGAAGCGCTCAGCGAGCAGCTATCCAAAAACCGCTTTAAGCCGTGCGCCAAAATGGACTTTTCCCGTTTCGGCTGGGTGCCCCCGCTTGGCAAGCTCGGCGTTGACCTGGTGCATTCCGTGGGACACTACCGTCTGATCACCGCGCGCCGCCAGGAAAAAATATTGCCCGCGGCAGCAATCAATGAGTTGCTCGAGGACAAGGTGACGGTGTTTGAGGAACGTGAAGCGCGCAAAATATACCGCAAGGAAAAAACGCGTTTCAAAGAAGACATTCTTCACTCGTTGTTGCCGACGGCATTAACACGCTCAAGCTTCACGAACGCCTATTTTGACACCAAGAATCAACTGTTGGTCGTCGACACGGCCAGTCCGGGCAAGGCCGACGACTTTCTCGATTGTCTGCGCGCGGCGCTCGGCGAATTGCCGGTCGTCCCCCTCTCCTGCCACGGTGATGCGGCTGACATCATGACCCGATGGGTCAAACGACGGACACCAAAAGGATTCGAGCTCGATGATGAGTGTGAGCTCAAAAACAGTCGAGATGCCAAGAATATTGTTCGCTGCAAGCAGCAAGACATGGGCGGCGAAGAGATCAAACAGCACCTACTGGCCGGCAAGCGTGTCACGCAGCTAGCGCTCAGCTGGCGCAACGCTATTCGCTTCTTGTTGTCTGATGATTTTGTGATTAAACGCGTGAAGTTTGAAGACAGCGTAAGTGAAACCGAAAACGACACCGACGATGAAGCAGCGCGCTTCGATCAAGACTTTTCCGTCATGACCATCGAAGTGAGTCAGCTCCTCGAAGACCTACTTAGTGAGTTTGGTGGGGCAGCCAAAACGTAGTCATTCGCCGGTCACGCGGCGATAGCCGATTACCCGCGCCGACCAATAGCGATCGTCGAGACGCGAGATGGTCACCCCTCGACTGGTTGAGGCATGCATAAACTTTGCCCCGCCGAGCATTATCCCTACATGGTTGAGGGTCTCCCCCGTTTTAAAAAACACCAGATCACCCGCTTGCACCTGATTTCTTAATATTGAACGACCCGCTCGAAGCTGCAAAGAGGTCGTGCGCGGAAGCCGCACCCCCAGCGTGTTGCGTAAGGCCTGTTGTGTGAAGGCCGAGCAATCGATGCCATCGCGGCTAACGCCACCAAATCGATACGGTGTGCCACGCCAGTCCGTGTAATAGTCGTTGAGCAACGCGCTGACTGTTTTCGATGAGTTCGAGGACTCGACAGGCGCGCGAGGCGCCTGTTGTGGCGGGGCACTCACGGTCGGTGACGAACGATCCACAGGGCCCTCTTCCCATCGCATGGCGCCACAGGCGGATACGCCGATGACAAGTGCCACGGCGCCCACGCGTTTAAGCCGACGCATGTTGGCCAATGACGAATCGGAAGGGTTGGAATCGATCGCCTACTCCGTGTGTTTGGATCAAATGCGCTGCCGACCACCCGCCGGGGCTCGCCACCACAGACGGGCAATGGGTCAGGCATAGCGGTCAGGTCCTAAAGAGCCCTGTCTCTATAATGCCAGTCGTTCGGTGGTGGCCACAATCAATTCGCGATTATCATGTTCCCACGGATGAAAATCGTCCCGAAAAAACGCCGCGAACAGGTGTTTTTGCTGCGTGAGGAGTCCGCGCTTGCCAAACAAGAAACGCAAACCCTTGAACCAGTAGGCTAAGGGCTCCATCGGCCGACCCTCCGCGCGCTGCATTTTTCGCATGGTTCGCAGGGTGTTTTTAAAAAACCGGATCAGCACCACACGCATCGTCGTGCGTAACATGCGCCGGCTACCGCCAACGGCCTCATAGACATCAAACGCTACCGATTTGTGCTCGGTTTCCTCGAGCGCGTGCCATTGCCAAAGCGCGGCGAGCTCCGGATCCACTCCCTCGAGCCAACGCGCGTCGGTGAGCACACCGTGTGCAAACAACGCGGTGAAATGCTCCAGACAAACCGTGATCGCCAATTGCACCATTGGCGGTAGTGTTGATGACTGTTCGATGCGGGTAACGTAAATCGACTCGATATCGTCTTTGATGTAGCCACGAGCGTCACACAATGCGCGGTTGTAGCGCTCATGTTCTCGACGATGCATCGATTCTTGCTGCACAAAATGACGCACATCTTTGATCAGCTGCTCGTCTTTCAGCTGCGGCAAAAAATGCCGAACCGAATCAACGAAAAACTTTTCGCCACGAGGGAAAGACAGCGATAATGCATTGGCAAAGTCGGTGCGGAACGCATCGCCTGCGCACCAATTACCTCCCAAATGCGCGCCAAGTTCAAAGCGCACATCCCGCGGTTCAATGGCTACGTCCCTTGGGGTTTTACTCAGACTATCCGCGTGCATTGGGTGCCTCGTATCTGTCGCGAAATTTCGGTAGGGTTACTTCACAATGAGCATATCGCTACTGACAATAATGTCAATATATGACTAAACGTGTACGCCTTACGCCGGAAGTCGCCCGCGAGAACATATTGCAGGCGGCTGAGAAATGTCTTATCAATCATGGTGTTGACGGATTGCGCATGACGGCGGTGGCCGAAGAGGCCAACATCGTTCATTCGTCTATCCTGCATCATTTTGGCAGCGCCGAAGGGCTCAAACAGGCCCTCGGTAAGCGGTTGTCGATCAAGCTATTTGAAGAAGTGGCCCAAGCGTTGTCCAGCGCCGACCAAACCGACACGGTGTACAGCGTCGTTGAGCGAATTTTCGATGCGCTCGGTCCAAGCGGTCACGCCAATCTACTCGCCTGGCTGGTGATTGCTGGCCCGAAACGCGACAACCATCTCACGCGTATCAACGAAACCTATGGGCATCTGTTCGGCGATATGACGATTCTCGTGCAGCAAAATTTGTCGCGGATTCGCCAGCAGCCAGTGCGAAAACGCGAAGCGCGGTTTGTGGTCTACCACGTGCTGATCGCCGCCTGCGGACACGGCATTCTCGGCGACACGCTGCGACCGACGCTTGGCATGCATGAGCAGCGAAATGCCTATGTGAGATGGTTGTGCGATCGCATCGAACAGCGCGCTACGCTGCCGGGCGACAGTGATCAATAAAAAAACGGAGCAGGTTCGCTGCTCCGTTATAAGTCCGACATCCGTGTCAGGTCACTATCGGGTTGGTTGATCCGACTACATCCCCGTTTCGCACGTCGGACAGAATTACTTTTCTACCCGCCGACGAAATCGGGTTCACGCCCACATCGGATCGACACCGCCTCTCGGCGGTAAAAATAAAGTCGCAGGAAGATGGCGGCCGTATGCAACGCACACGCGCAACGAAGCGATCGCTTCAAACACTCGTCCCCCCAGACAATAGCGTTAAGACAAACGGTACGCCGACATGACGAACACGTCAAATACGGGGCGGCGTCTCCACGCCCAAAAAAAGATTATGTCAATTCGGCCGGTCTCGTCTGAACCGTGACACGCCAACGCTCGATCTGAATCACCACTGTTTGCCGCCTTGCGTAAGCGCACTGACCAGGCCTCAAAAGCGCCGCCAGCGTGCGGCGTCACAGCGTCTAATTGCGCCCCTCTAAATACACTTAAGGCTCTGATTAAGGACAAATTTGCCGGATTGAGAAAACGATCACACCCCGCCATCGGGGGAACCCCTAAACTGACGTTAAGTTAATGCCGCACCGACGTATCGGTGCATCGCCGCCACGCATAGCAGGACCAACAATGAACCGCACCGTAATCGTTTTATCGGCCATCGTTCTGATCGCCGCCACCGCGCCCACGTATGCTTCGATGATTGTGAGTAACTCAATCATTCACTTTGGACCCGACCAACCCAACCGTGAAGACATCGAAATCGAAAACCCGACCGACGAACCGATGTACATCAAAGTGTCACCGTCAATTGTGCACGCCCCGGGCACCGTCGAAGAATCGCGGGAAATCATTGCCAACCCAAAAACTGCCGGTCTTCTCGTATCGCCCAATAAATTGGTAATCCCGCCCGGCGGCCGCAAACTCGTACGCTTTGTGAATCTCAAGCCAAACGCCCAACGTGAACACGTTTACCGTGTCGCCATAACGCCAGTTGTGAACGAGGTTAAAGCGAATGCAACCGGCGTTAAAATCTTAATCGGTTATGAGGTACTGGTCCTCACACAGCCGGTTAATGCTCAGCCGGGCTTGATCGTGGAGCGCGACGGCAAGCGCCTCAGTGTGCGAAACGAAGGTAACACCAACGTGCTGATGCGCGAGGGCTACCAGTGTCCATTTGACACTCAAGACAAGGAACAATGTGAACCGCTGAGTGGAAAGCGTATCTACCCGGGCAACGAATGGGGTGTCGATCTGCCGCTGGATCGCCCGGTGGAGTATTTTCTAGCGGTCGGTCGAAAAAACTCTGTGGCGGTCTACTAGTCTGGTGTAACGGCAACACCGGCGAACGATCGTGGTGCCCACCGTATTGAGCTTGCGCGTCGCACCGATGGCGCGTGTCCTGCTGGTGGCCTTGTGCCTGCCACTTGCTCCACTGGCGACTGCGCAGCAATCCGAGTCGGTGAATACCGGCGCGACGCCAGTCACGCCCCTCGACCTCACGGCCGAAGCCGCTAAACCGGATGCGCCCAAAGCCGAGCCCGTCTTCACTCTCGGACCGATGCCTCTCCTGCCACCCCCATCGTGGGGCAAGGAAGACGACGAGTCGGTCAACGCTGATTCTGATGCCGCTCGACCCTCGCCCAGTGCGCCAACACCCAAGCCACCACGCGCGGTACGTGAATCGATAAAAGACGTTCCCGCAGCGGTAGAACAGGGCGATAGCGCCCCGACAACAACCGCCTTATCACCCGCGGTTGAACCGGCGGTGATACGACCACCTGTTGCCAACGACCCGCCCGTCGACACCCGCTCACAGGCGATTACCGTCGAAGATACGGAACCGACCGTTGACAACGCACAAGAACCGCTACCGACCTCAACACCAACGATCGAACTGGCACCGTCGCTGAAACCCACGAACCCAGGCAGCGAGTCGGACGCCACACTGTCCGCACCGGTGATCGACGCGCCGATTAAACCGTTTCGCGAACCGGTCATGGAACAAGTCGATGTAACCGCCAAGCGCTTACCGCCACCGACGCCCGCCGATATCGAGGACACTGGTTTTGAAGTGTCGAGCGCGCCGCCCCCCGGGTTTGAGGATTTAGCCGGCGCCCAAACCACTCTCGTGGACGTCATTTACGCTCAGCGGCTCATCGCGAGCGTGATGGCAACGTTCAACATGGGCACCCTGACGTTTGACGATCCACTCGAAGTCATTGCGGCGATACCCGATGCAAAAGAGGATCCGGCGCTGCTCAATGCACTGACTGGCCCACTCGACACCCATAGCGATCAGCTGTGCTACAGCGAATACGAAACCGACTGCGGAGTGATTGAGCCAGACATTGCGGCATTGATCGTTGACGAATCGCGCTATCGCGCTGAATTATTCATCCACCCCGATTATCTCGAAACACAGTTTCTCGCCGACAGCGATTATCTGCCGCGCTCCACCACCCGCTCGGCATCCGTACATGCGTTTTCACTCTCGGCGAATGGTGATCAAACCAACAATCTCATCAATCTTTCCGGCACGTCGCTATACTCGTATCGAGAGAGTCGAATCGAAGCGCAATACGATATCGATAACAACGGTTTTTCCCTTGAAGAACTTACCGTCAAGCACGATGCGCGAGACTGGGAATACGAAGCGGGTGCGTTCCGCTCGCGGATACAAAACACCACGTTTTTCGCCGAACAGACATTGGTGGGGGCTCGGGTCGCTTCGTCGCTTAATACGCGTACCGATCTGCAATATGCACAAGCCACACCCCTGTTCGCTTTTTTGAGTCAACGTGCACGGGTCGACATTCTGCGCGGTGACCAACTGCTCGATTCGCGATTCTATGCGGCGGGCAATCAACAGCTTGATACCTCACGTCTACCGGACGGCGCCTACAATTTGACTGTTCGCGTGGTGGACGAATCAGGTCAATACCAAGACACGCCCTACTACTTTACCCGTTCGTCAATGCTGCCCCCAATGGATCGACCGCTGTATTTTGCCGAAGCGGGCCAAATGACCCTGACACGGGGTGCCTTGCCAACACTAACCAGTGGACACTGGCTGCGCGCGGGCACGGCTCGGCGCCTGCGCGATAACTTCGGTTTCGAAACGTCCGTCAGTGCGATCGGCGACGCCACGCTCATTGAAGGCGGACTAATCTGGTTTCAGCCCGGGTTACAGCTTCAAACCACCGTGATGGCCGGCGACAGTACGGGAGTTGGTTTACGCGCCGTCTGGCAGCGGGATGATATCGCAGTGAGTGCCGACATACGCCGTATTAGTGGTGATCGCGCGATTATGGTCGATGAGATAGAAGTGCTGCCTCGCGCCTACACGCAAGCCAACCTATCGGCCAGCTTCCCATTTTTTGAGGGTCGCCTTTTGGCACAAAGTCGCTGGGATATGCGCGGCAGTCGAGATTTCAAATCGCTGGGGATCAACTACGCGCGGGAACTCCGCCGCTTTGCCCGTTCCTCACTGAGTGTAAGCGTAGACACCTCATTCAGTACCGACGACAGCATCATCCGCTTTGGCGTCGACTATCGCTTCCGCGAAAATGCGCGCAACGCAACGGTTCAGCCCCGGCTTCAATACACTAGCCGCGGCTCTACCGATGCCTTGCTCAACGCCCGTTACACACAAACGTTGCGCGACGATCCAAACGGCGTTTACCGTGCCAGCGCCTTTATTGACCGGGCGGTCGATCGCAGCGTATTGGGTGCGCGAATCAGTGGTGAAACGCCGCGCGGTGTCGGTGAATTCGAAGTGCAGCAGTCATTTGGCGGTGAGCAGCCGGGCGCATCCTACATTGCAAACGCGCGCTTTGGGCTGGTGTCGTCAGGCACACAAGTCGCCTTTGGCGGACGTCGCGCGAATGCTTCGTCGGTCATTATCGACATTGCCGGAGACGCTCCTGACGCTGTATTCGAAGTGATCGTGGACAAGCAGAGTCAAGGCTATGCTCGCAGTGGCTCACGAACCATCATTTCACTGCCGCCATACGAAACCTACGACATCCGTTTAGTTGCGCGCGGCGGGGACCTGGTGGAGATGGACGAAACCCAACACTCGGTGACGCTCTATCCTGGCAACGTCGAAACGCTCACATTCCGTATTCAGCGACAACTTGTGATTATCGGCAGAGCGGTGGATGAAGAAGGCAACCCCATTCCGCATCATGCATTCGCTGGCCTCCCCGGCTTTGCCTCCACCGACGAAAACGGTTGGTTTCAAATCGAGGTCACCAATACCGACGATCAACAGCTCAAGCGTGGTGACTCCACGTGTCGATTGTCACTGCCCGATTGGGACAAAAACGAAACGGTTGTTGTGCTGGATGAACTAGTTTGCCGGTAGGCTCGCCACCAGGCTGAACGAAAGAGCAATCGCTCGCACAATTAGAGGATGGCCCAACCCAACAGCGCGATTACTCGGGGGTGACCATTAATGTGAGCGTTGATCGATAGCTTCCAGCCGGTGCCTGCAGCAACGCATTGGCCGGAAGGATTACTCGAATTCGAGCGTTTGGACGGTTGCAAACGCCTTGAAAGTTGCCACGCGCGCGCAAGTCCATCAGGGGCTGGCCCGGTGTCAGATTACGAAAGCCTCGCGCGCGCCATCGATCCGTGTAGCGCACCCGATAAGGAATTCGATAGGGGCCGCTATGCAGCTCAAACGCTCCCCCGACCTCTTCACCGTATGCCAACACGCGGTACGGTCGCCGCTCATCTAAGGCGACGCAAAAGCGCATATCGGCACGCAGCCGACCACCCGTGGAAGACGCTGACCCAAAGTCGATGTCGCTCAGTTCATTGATCACAATGCGCTGCGCCGCCGTGTCCGGCGACGCCAGACAAAGACCAAGTGCCAACAGCGTTGGCGCTAAATACAGGCGCAGTGGGTTCATACTAAAGAGTGTAACCACGATTATGGTAAGCCGGTGTTAAAGCCGTCACAGAATCGACTGGCTGACGCCGTATGCCCTGGTAGCAGTGACGCACAGACATCGTAGAATATTTGGTCTTGGAAGCAGACTGGCGTCGTGATCCGAGGCTATTCGCCTTACCGAAAAACGCACCGGAAAAAAGAGTCAGTCAACGAGGAAGCGGACTTATTCGGGAATAAGAACAATTGTGAGCGTGCCGGTGTAGTTGCCGGCGGGCGCTGAATTCAGCTCCGTCGCCGGTATGGTCACCTCGATGTTTGCATTATTGACCGCGCAACCGAACACGACGTTTAGAAACTGCCAAAATCCGAAGCCGGTTTGATTGTTGAGCATCACGCCACCGGTCACGGGTGTACCACCAGCGCCGACCGCATCATTGAACGCAACATTATAGTAAAGAAGATCGGTACCATTAGATAGTGTGAAGGCGTTGACGTCAAAGGCATCGCCATCGCCATCGAGGCGCACGCGATAGATGCCTGTTCCAAACAGCCCCACGCCACTGCGACCAATACAGAGATTGTCGGATGCCGAAAGGTCGCCTGCTCCAGACCAAGTGCCGAAGTTAATGTCGTTGAGTCCGCTGACGCGCGCCACGAGGCCCGTGGTCACCACCACGTCAACGCTACCGGTAGAAATGCCAGGGGCGGTTGTGCCTTGCGTCGCTGCCTGCACCGTCGCTGGTAAAAGCAGACACAGTGTAACCAACGAAAGCGCGAGGCTACGCAATGGACGAAGTCGATTCGACATCAGGTGACGGGCACAACAGTGGTGCGCACCGAAATGCGCACCACGTCGGAGCGGATTCCCAGATTACTCGGGAGCAACCACCAGCGTCAGCGTACCCACATAGGTCGCTGCCGGCGCTGGCAAGAGGTCTGCGGCGGCCACAGTCACAGAAATTGTGGCGTTGTTACCGGTCGTCGCGCAGGTATCGGAACCTTGATCGGCACCGGTCATGCCCGAAGCCGTGACGCCTGTTGACAGGGCGGTTGGGCCCGAGCCATCGTTAAATTCGACCGAATAAGGAATCGGCGAAGCAATGACACCATCGGTTAAGGTAAAGGCGTTGGCCGCACCGTCACCAGAGGCAGTGATGTTGTAAAGGCCCGTACCGTTTCGATACACACACGCGTTTGATGAACCGGTCACATCGTTCGTGCCGTCAAACGAACCGGTGATATCGGTCAGGTTTGAGATGCGTACTTCATCGTCTACATCAACCGAGATGTCGAGCGTACCGGTCGAGTTACCGCCCACAGCACCCTGTGTAGCGGCGTAAACAGTCGGCGCTGACAACGCCATAACAGCACCAGCAATCACCAGGCCACGTACTTTCTTATCTAACATGCTTATTCACTCCTAAAGTTTTTGACCGCTTGGCCGATAACTATGATCGGGGTAGTGCGGCTTTGGTAATCCCGCCGTCGTAGGAATCACTTCCCTTAGACCGGTAACTTTGCGTCACTCCCTTTCAGAAGCTTTGCCCGTTCATTCGTCGCACGCAGGGTCAAGACTGAGCCTGGCCGGAGCGTTACTGCAGAAACGAAGTAAATAGTAGCGAAACAGATCCTGTTCAGTCGTGACCAGACTCTCATAACGTCTTGATCAATCGTGTCCCAGTTCACAGAATATTGATCGACCGACACCGATGTAGGCGTTAAGTAAAGTGCAGGCAATACAATGCAGCATGACGTAATACCGGACACGGCTTACATTATGCAAAACGACGACACCGACTTTGGGGCAGTCACGACAGGTTGCGCACGCGAACGTCGGACGATCACAGAGTGGGTTTGCGGTGCGCGTTCTCAGCGCTGGTCAAGCAGCGTATTACCAGCTACCGCGATCGACTAACCACGCGGATGCTTTTTTAGCACCACCAAATGGAAACACGTGGAGCTGCTTGATCGCAGAATTCGGTGTTTTGGCGCAGTGGGCATCAATGGGACCGGCAACAATCTCGGGGTCAAAGCCACTCACCAACGTTGTGACCGCTGCCGCGCGTTTTTTCAGAAACTGCAATGACGGCCCGACGCCACACATCACAGCAAATTTCACGAGTGTCGTCAGTTTGGCCGGTCCGGTCACCCCAAGATGCACCGGCAAATCGATACCGTTTGCGGCCAGTCCTTCCGCCCACTGAACAAACCGTTCCGCATCGAATCCAAACTGTGTAACGATTGTCAGCGCCGTATCGGTACGATTCTGAAAATCTTGCTTAAACTTGAGCGCCTCCATGGCCACTTCATCGGTAAAATCAGGCGACCCTTCGGGGTGTCCAGCGACGCCGATGTGCCGAATGCCGTAGTTGTCGATCAGACCCGTATCCAGTACATCCATGGTGGAGGCGAACTCGCCCGCCTCCTTCTCAAGACCGCCACCAATGATCAAGATATCTGTCGCACCGGCCTCGCCGCTCAACCGATTGAGTCTCAGCTCGAGCTCGGCTCTGTCTTTCATGCGACGAGCCGGAAAGTGGGGCACTGGTTCATACCCATGCTCACGCAGTTTTACGGCACTGTCGACCAACACATCGAGTGGGTCCACACCAACATCCGGCAAATACACGCGCGTGCCCGATGGAAACCACGTTTCAAGGTCGTCAGCCGCATTGATCTGTTTAGGCACAACTTCGATGGATGCGGGGAGTGGGCGATGCTCGGACATGGCGGTGATCTCGGGTAAAAAGGACTTCGTGAGGCTCGCGAATATAGCAACAAACGACCGCGCCAAATGACCGGAAGCGACATCGAGTCGGGCACAGAATCTCGGACGTCGCGTGCGCCAAACCGTGATCGCGTGCCCATTCGATCGACCGATCTATGGCAGAATAGCGCGAGTACGTGTAATGACACCAAGGGACATGCCGTGCGCATTTTGCATCTTCTCGACCACTCCTTGCCGCTTCACAGTGGCTACAGTTTTCGCACCCACAACATCCTGCGCGCCCAGCGAGCACGTGGCTGGACGACTGAGCAGCTCACCAGCACCAAACAGGATCGCGAGAAGAACACGCCGCACACCGTCGACGACGTGACCTATCATCGAAGTGATGAACGACCGGTGCTCAAGCGTCGACTGCCGGTGCTGCATCAGTTTGCGGTCACCGACGACCTCGCCGCAGCCGGCGCAAATTGGATGGAGTCATTCAACCCCGACATTATTCAGGCGCATTCACCCGCATTGAATGGTTTGGCCGGTATTCGACTTGCGCGCCAGTACAACAAGCCTCTGGTGTATGAGCTGCGCGCCTTTTGGGAAGACGCCGCTGTCGATCATGGCAGCACCACGGAGGGCAGCCTTCGATATCGTGCCACCCGCATGCTCGAAACGTATGTCGTCCGCAAGGCGGCGGCTGTCACCACCATTTGTGACGGCATACGACAAGACTTAATCGCACGGGGCATACATCCAGAGAAAATCACCGTGATCCCCAATGCCGTCAACATTGATAAGTTTGCGGTCAGCCAGGGCAAAGATTCGACGTTCGCCGAACAACTCGGTCTCGGAGGCGCGACCGTCATCGGCTTTATCGGTTCGTTTTATGCCTATGAGGGCCTTGATCTGCTCGTCGACGCCTTCCCCGCCATTGTCAAGGAGCATGCGAACGCGCGATTGTTGCTGGTTGGCGGTGGCTTTCAAGACGAAGCTCTGCGTGCACAGGTCGCACGCCTGAATCTAACTGATAAAGTCGTGTTTACCGGTCGTGTGCCGCACGAAGAGGTTAACCGCTACTACGACTTGATCGACGTGCTCGCCTACCCGCGCCATTCAATGCGCCTGACCGAACTGGTCACGCCGCTCAAACCGCTGGAATCGATGGCCCAGGGCCGGCTTCTCGTGGCTTCTGATGTCGGCGGGCACAAAGAGCTCATCGAAGAGGGCGTGACGGGCAGTCTGTTCAAGGCCGGCGATGCAACCGATCTTGCGCGTTCGGTGAATCATTTGTTGGCATCGCCCGACCAATGGCCATCACGCATTGCCGCCGGTCGTCGTTTTGTGGAGCAGGAGCGAAACTGGGACAAGAGCATCAGCCACTACGCGCCGGTGTTCGAATCGTTGCTGGCAAAACGCTAAGCCGAACGCTCGGCCCCCTCTGCAACCCGTGCCGCTGAACGACTATGCGTCGAGTTCGTCGGCTCGAAACCAGCCCGTAATCGATAGCCTAGGCGTCGCTGCGTAAGGCGCAACATGCGTCACGGAGTGAATATGACGCACATCAAATAATGACAGCGTATTAAATTCCGGTGTCCAAGCGTCTCGCGGCGTGCCGTCTTCCTCGAAAAACTGCAGCAGTCCACCCCAGTCGGGATGCCACGCCGGACTGAACCCAAAAACATACGCCAACCGGCGCTCTTGACCTGACGGATCGTCACGATGGCGGGTGAGGAAATGACCGGGCCGATACGCGGTGGCTTGACCATCTGCCCGCGTTAAGTCCGCTGCTGACGTAATCGCTTCAATCGTGGACAGCAATTCCTTGGAATTTAGAAACGCATAGAAGTCATTCAAAAACACCAGATCGTCTTTCGCCGCTTGCGTCTCCTCGCCAACCAGCGTGTCGGCGTAAGGCATGACCGCGCCCAAGTGAAAACGCCCGTATAAATACCCGACGCCGCGCGAGGCCTCCGAATAAATAGCGCCGAATAATGCCTTGCGCTGTTCCGGCGTGAGCGCCGCGAGATTTTCCATCGACATGGACGTGCCGTCACCATTCGCCACATACGCAAATTCATAGGGCAAGCGCTCGCCCAATATCTGACCCAGTCGCTCGGCCACATCGTCGGCCAACACATTCGTTATGCGTACACGCTCGTCACTCGCGTAGGCGGCAGCCAGAGAATCGATCTCAAGATCAGGGTGAAGCATGGTCAAATCCAGGCGATGAGTAAGCGCCCAAGTTTACCCCAGAATGAGCAGGCTTCCGACGTCAGTCGCTGCATTTATGTCCGTGGGTTGAGGTATTCAGAGCGGCCAAACGGCGGAAAAATCGTGCTCAAAACCATCCGCCATACTCGCGCGCAAACTATCTGGATTCATCAGCAACAGGCAATCCCCTTGCCCCACCAGAACGGCTTCGCCGACGATGCGCGCGTAGTCGAGCTGTGACGGCGTGACGCCTGTCAGTTTGCCGTTCTCCACCCATGCGTCCTCTTGATTCGCATTGACCCGCGACAGCTCGAGAATGCGGCGCTCATGGTCATCAGGCCAACGATTTGCGATCGTTGACTGGAGCGAATTCCAGGCCGGAACACTGTACACACTGAGATGATAAAAACCGTGGTCCTGATTGTCGTGCGTGACGACATAGGCACCATCGGTCAGGGTGGTCGACACATCGATGGTGAGCGCGTCATCGAAGTGCACCGGAGTAATGCCGCGCAGCAGACGCTGAAACGAATGTTCGACATCCGGATTGAGTACTTCGATGGGGATGGTTACGTCGTCGGACATCGCACCGTCACTTCACACAAGACGACACCGGCCGATCGACACAGGAAAACGCCAACGGTCCCGTCACCGAATAAATCTGCCGGTCATCCATGACTCTCAATTCCTTGCCCTCACGACCCGCGTGTCGTTGCACATTACTCAGCATGCTCGGTGAGGTGCCTCCCTGCTGATTAGTAGCGCCCACCTCGGGTTAAAGATGTAAACGCCACGTCCAGATTCAGGGTGCCCGGCTCAAGTTTGCCGGTGCCTTTAGACAGCAGCACGCTGATCGTGCCAGCCGGCGCATCAACAATGAGTTCTCCGGCTTCATACATGCCGGTAAAAACCGCGCCAGGCGGCAGAGACTCGGGATCGACTTCCATCGAGTATCGCCCTTCACACAGGAAATCAACTTGCACAAAGCCTTTATTGTTCGTCACAAACTTCTCGGCGCCCAATTCAGCGTAGTGCGTCATTGAGAGGAAGAGCTCCGCTTTCGGAAAGCCCTCTTCGTCCCGCTCGTGAATGCCATTGTCATTGCGGTCGTGGAACACAGTGATATTGAGTTTGCCACCGCAATCAGCGTGACGAAAACCACTGCCCGTAATCTCAGCGTAGCCCACGGCGGCAAAGGCCAGCGCCAACATACCCGAGACTGAAAATACCAATGCGTTCTTGACCATTTTATTACCCTGCTGCGTGTTTTATTGTCGTTGTATTAAATTCTAGTTGTCTTCGTTTACCGGTGCGGAATTGATTTCGTACACACCCACCCCAACGCGTTTCATCGGTTCTCCGGCTTCCGCATTCTCAACGTTCGACAACCAGTCGTCGACCCGCTCAAGAAAACGCTGACCTTCCTGTTCCAAGAAAGCATGAAACGCCGCCTCTTGCGAAGCGGGTATGTGCTGATTGGTTGCGATGCGTTCAAAACGACTGACCTGCCCTTCGTTCCGATGCAGATTGTAACTACCCGTTTCGGCAAGATCGGCCACGACGCGGCACACTCGATCCAGATTCGAGGCATCGGTTTTGCGTGGAATGTACTGGCGACTGCGCGCGATGATGCGTCCATCTGAAAGCGACTCAACCGCGCCGACTTCCAGCAGCTCTTTGAGCATGGCAGACGACGGCGCAAGTTTGCCACTGTAGTCATCATACAGCGCATTAAATCCGGGCTCACCGTTGTGCCCTTCGATCGACAATGGCCTCGGATTGCCTTCATCGTCGGTGAATCGATCGTCTACGTACCAACCCAGTAGAATGCGCGACAAATGGCGCAGGCTATCGAGGCCCTCATCGTCTTGCGGAAAGTTTTTTTCGGCGTTGGCTTCGTCCAGCGCCGCGCGCACCATCGTACGCGACAACCCGGTGAGCATCGCGACACGCGAGATGTTGGTCTTGCGTCCGCGAATCCCAAACTCGTCTCTTGCCACATCGACATAGATACGGCGGACCGAAGATGAAAACGTCTGAAACGGCACGCCGGCGCGCAGCAAAATACCAACGATGGGCCGAAGTACCGTCGACAGTAATTTATTTTGCGTTTGACGAATCAGATACGAATAGTTGTGTGCAGCTTGCATAAAACCCGCTCCATAGACTTCGCGATGATCGCCCTATCATCGAATTAATTAAACGTTAGATACGCAAAGAGCCGCTGTTCGTTATTCGAACGGTTTTATCTTTAATTAGTGGGCTCTTTGCATTGTTCCCATTGACGATAATACTAACCTGATCGAGCAGTGGAGGGAAAATGCCGAGCATTTACCCGAGTCCCGCCACGACGATTGGCGAAGCGATGTGACATATTACGTCGATTCCATTGGCGTGGCGCCGCTCTATGGGCACCGCATGCCGGCCATGCGAATTCTATAATTATCAATAAATTCATAGATTTAATAAAGCCTCAAGCCACACCAGGGCCAATCGGTCACAGGCCGGCACGCAGTGCGGGGTCGATTCACGCAACGCAGCCACACCCACACCTCATCGCGCGTGATTAATCGCCGATGAGTTCTGAAACCGCACGATGAGCATGGAAAATCGCGGCGTCGGTCGTGGCTTCAGCGCCCGCGTCGGAGTTAGCGATCGCAATGCGCCCAAAGGGCTGACGGCCAATAACCCATGGCTTTTCCGATTCATCTGTCCACGCGGGCTCCCACAGCAAATCGGGGCTGTACGAATAGCCGTGCGACCAGCGATTAACGGTAATACCCACCACATCACGCTCAGCGTTGAAACCAAACTTACCCACCACTTGCTCGATCTGGTCGATCGCGTGCTGCTCGTAAGTGGAAAAGGGCAAACCCAGCATCTGGCGCCGTCCGGCCCGCCACTGTTCTGGACCTTGGATATCCGTAAAGTGCGGCACATGGCACATGTGCAGAATCATGGGGTCATTCGGGCCATCGCCGTAGTCGTACGTACCCATTGAAACGGGATAATCAAACTCAATCTGCTTATAAAAATCGTTGGTGAAGTAAATATACGACGCCCCCAGTTTTTTAAACGCACGCCAATTGCGCAATGCGACCTTTGTGTACACAAGCGGAATTTTCACGTTGTAATTGAGACCCTCAACTTGTTTCTTAGGCAACTCCGAACACAAATAGGGAATCGCACTGTTGTAGCAGGCCATGACGCAGTGGCGAGCGCGCACAGTGCGCGGTACATCGCGCAGGTAGGTCACATCGACGGCATCCTTCGACGCGGTGTGACGTACATCCACAACCGTACTGTTTAACCGTATCGCTACCGCCTGGTCTTTTTGATCGAGTTTCGAATAGTCGGCCCGTTCGGTAACCACATCTTCCATCGACACGCCCGGCATCGCGGCAGGTATTAAGGCACGAACCAACAGACGCGCCACCGACGCGTTGCCATCTGGAAAATGAAAGATATACGGCTCGCTACCACGATAACCCACCCGCGGCATGGTCCAGCGCAAGCCCGGCATACCACCACCGTCGTCGTAGTTGGGAATGTGAATCGCCGGGATCTCGTCAATGCCGACACACCAAAAGCTAATACCCCATCGACGGTAGAGCTCGAGCACCTGCTGATCAACCTTTACATAGTCTTTGAGATAGTCGTAGTAACTAATCCGACTCAGTAACGCGTATTTTTCTTCTCGCGTCAGACCGGCAAGATAGTCGGTCTCCTCCGTAAACGCCCGAACCAGATCCTGCCGAGCTGTGTCGGACAGCGGCGCCCGTGCTGCAAATTCATGCCAAGGGAGATCGCCATACCCATTGACCACTTTTCTCTCACCATAGGTCGCTTCATCAAACACAACCGCCATCTGCATCTCGTGGCGCGCGTTAAATTCCTGATCAAAGTAAGTGTAAAAGCGCTGCACATCGATACCAACATCCTTTAGCAGCTGGCTGGCGATGTCGGTATAGGAGCCGGGCGAGTCGATCGACTCGGTGCCGCCATAGGTGATCGTGGTTCTCTTGTCGATGGTGAATTCATTGCGTTTGGCATGCCCGCCAAAATCATCGTGATTATCGAGCAGCAACACCCGCGCGTCAGGGTTTTTACGTCGATAGTAATACGCGGCCGCTAAACCGCTAATGCCGGCGCCCACCACAACCAGATCGTATTCTGCCTCCGGTGTTTGCGGCGGCCAAGTTTTACCCGCTACTCTGCGGTGCATGGTTTCCCATGAGCCATCGTGCGAGCCACGTAATCCAGTCAAGGCAGGCGGGTAGTACTCGGCATGCTGCTGGGCCACGGCGCCAAACGCGTCGATCCAAGGCGAAGTCAGGCTGGCGCCGACCGTCACCGCCGTACCATTTAAAAATTCACGCCGTGTGATCACACAATTCTCCCGGTGGTTATTGACACGTTTCAACACCACCCTACCTGAGGCGCGAACACCCGTCGACGTTACGTGTCCTTCACCTAAAAACGAAACTCAAATCCGGCACCAGTACCAAACTCGGAATGCGTATTCACGACCAAATCCAGGTTTTTGCGGAGGGTATACCCCAACGTTGCAGACCATTCCTCTTCTTCTTCGGTGTCGTATTCCGCTTCCAGCTCGAGATGAAGGCGACTGGTTAACTGCAGCTCTTTTTCCAGCATCAGGCGCACCTCTCCCTCTTGATTCACTCGCAGTTGGCTCTCAAAAAGATACGGGAGTAAGTAGTTGACCGCCGCGTACACCTCTGTCTCTTGATCTTCGTCGAGACTGTCACTGAGCTCTACGCCAAACTCCGTGGATAAAAAACGATCGTAATAATGGCCATAACTCAGTTCGACCTCATAGTCGTTTTCGCGGTCCAACTCCCACTTAGCCATCCAGGTTTTCCGCGTGTTGGCAAACACCGCCTTTCCAGCCGACATGTGACTCATCAGACCCGTGTCCGTCCATCGATACCATGGCTCTTTCTTATTTTTGAACATGTCATGCCACTTGACCATATCCGCGTCATACTCTGAATCGTTGTACGAGAAGATGCGCGACATGCCCCCTTTCATATGATAGAGAACGTGGCAATGGAAAAACCAGTCTCGCTCTGCATTCGCATCAAACTCAATGACACGCCGCCCCATAGGCGGCACATCCACCGTGTGTTTCAATGGTGAGTATTTGCCGTACTGGTTAATCACTCGAAAAAAATGTCCGTGCAAATGCATTGGGTGATGCATCATCGTTTCGTTTATGAGCGTAATTCTGATTCGTTCGCCTCGATTGATCTTAATGTAGTCAACTTCTCGAAGCGTCTTGCCGTTGAACGCCCAAACGTAGCGATTCATGTCACCGTTTAATGTGAACTCGATATCTCTAACCGGCTGCGACGCCCACATTCGTGTATCGACTCGCGCCTGCAATTGATCGTAGGGTGTCATCGGGCGATCCTCCGTGGCACCGTGCATAGAGTGATCCATACCACCATGCATCGAGTGGTCCATCTCGCCATGGCCACCCATATCCCCATGCCCGGCGTGCAAGTTATATAGATCCGGCGCTGGCACATCCGGCGCATACAGAATCTCATTGGACTTGGTGTCGCCGATGAACAATGACGTGTGCCCAGAACCATCTTGTGCCGTGGCGCGGAACTCCGCCATGCCGGACTCAGGTACTTTAACGGTGACGTCATAAGTCTCCGCAATGGTCATCAAATTGCGCGCGACGCGCACCGGCTGTACGCGCAACCCATCGGCCGCAACGATCCGCTGTCGATGCGCGGCGTACTCAGTATAAAAGTAAGTCGATGCGCCCGCGTTGATAATTCGCAGCTTAACGATCTCACCGGGCTTCGCCGCCAAATAGTCAGCCTTTTTCCCGTTGGTCAGAAACGCGTCGTAGGCTACATCGGAAATATCCATTGGTGGCATCCGATCCGAGGACTGCTGCAACATCGCGCCTATCGCATCACGTTGTAGAGCACCCCAGATACTTTGCATGGCCCCTTTTTTTAACGCGTAATAGTGACTCCCCCGCTTTAGCGTTCGCATTACTTCATTAGGGTCCTCGTCGGTCCAATCGGACAAGACCACCACATGCTCGCGATCCGCCTCGCGCTCATCGATTTCGTCATGGATCACAATCGACCCATACACCCCGCGCTGCTCTTGCAGTCCGGTATGCGAGTGATACCAGTAGGTACCACTGTGGACGAGTGGAAACTCGAACGTCAGTGTCTTGCCCGGCTTGAGGGGTGGCGTTGTAAGGTAGGGTACGCCGTCCTGGCGATTGGGAAGCAAAATCCCGTGCCAGTGAATCGACGTTTCAACATCCAACTTATTGTGCACATTGACCGTGAGCGTATCACCGAGCGTAGCCTCAATAGTTGGACCGGGTATTCCACCATTCACGGTCATCGCCATGCGCGGTGTACCTGAGTAATTCACTGTCGCTTGGTCAATAACTAAGTCATAAGAACGCATTTCAGCGAATGCGCTGAATGCAAATAAAGAAAAGAGCAAAAATAGTAATGGGCGCATAACACACTCCGCGATCAGATAGACAACACATCGGTGCAGCCGCAATAGGCTGCTCTGATCAGGCGCGGGTCGGCGGACGCAACGGCGCTTCGGTTATCGATGCCAGCGCGCACGCAAGATCGTCCGCCACGCCCAGGGCGGGATCGAGAATGGATAGATCAAAATGATGACGCGGCCCCATCGAAGTAACGCCGTCTACACATTCACAGTGTTCGGTTGAAAGATCACTTGCGCTATGAGCAGCCTCATCCGGACAGCAATCGTGCGCCGGCTGGTGAATCGCCTGCGGGACCGTATCGGTAACATCACAAAAACTCGGCACCGCAAAAAGCTGACCGACCACCGCCACAACCAAAAAGGTAAGAAGCACGCGCATGCGGTGACGTTAGCACACCATCTTGATGAACAGAAGCCGCCACCCACCGCAGGCCCGCAGGGCGATGCAACCCGCCCGCTCGCCGGCTAAATGACCCATCGCGGATACAAAAAACCGCCGATCGCACGGGTCGATCGGCGGTTATCGATGGATTGGTGGCGCCGTTATTTTTTGGCGGCTTTGAGGTGGCGCAGCACTTTAAGTCGCGCTGCGGCTTCCGCCAGATCCGACTGGGCCCGACTGAAATCCGTGTGATTTGCCGCACCGGACAACGCTTCTCGAGCGGCTTTTTCGGCTTCTTCAGCTGCCGCCTCGTCGATGTCATCCGCCCGCAGCGCGGTGTCGGCCAAGATGGTGACATTGAATGGCTGAATTTCAAGAATGCCGCCCGAGACAAAAAAGAACTCTTCGTTGCCCTCTTCATCCAACAGACGCACCTCACCGGACTGCAGTGCCGTAATGAGCGGCGCATGGCGAGGCGCAATGCCTAGCTCACCCATCATGCCGGGCACAATGACTCTCGCGGCGTTACCATCAAACAGCGCGCCTTCGGCGCTTACAATGTCAACGTGAATGGTGCTGGCCATACTTCTTTGCCTGATTGGTTAGTAATACAAGTGTGCAATTCGGTCACGGACGGGCCCGCTAACGCGAGCCGTACCACTACGAAATCGTTTTCGCCTTTTCGACAACCTGATCGATCGTGCCAACCATGTAGAACGCTTGCTCCGGCAGATGATCGTACTGACCGCTGGCGATGTCCTGGAAGGCGCGAATGGTGTCTTTGAGCGACACATACTGACCCGGTGTACCGGTAAACACTTCGGCCACGAAGAACGGCTGTGACAAGAAGCGCTGAATTTTACGAGCACGGGACACAGTGAGCTTATCTTCTTCAGACAACTCATCCATACCCAGAATCGCGATGATGTCCTGCAGTTCTTTATAGCGCTGCAAGATGCCCTGCACCGCTCGCGCGGTGTCGTAGTGTTCCTGCCCCACGATGAGCGGATCAAGCTGACGCGACGTTGAATCGAGCGGATCCACCGCCGGATAGATACCCAGTTCCGAAATCGCACGCGACAGCACCACCGTGGCGTCAAGGTGAGCAAACGTGGTGGCTGGCGACGGGTCGGTCAAGTCATCGGCCGGCACGTAGACGGCCTGAATCGAGGTGATCGAACCGGTCTTGGTCGAGGTAATGCGCTCCTGCAGCACACCCATCTCTTCGGCCAGCGTCGGCTGATAGCCCACGGCCGACGGCATACGACCCAGCAGCGCGGACACCTCGGTACCGGCCAGGGTGTAGCGGTAAATATTATCGATGAAGAGCAGCACGTCACGACCTTCGTCGCGGAAGTACTCAGACATGGTGAGGCCCGTGAGCGCCACACGCAGACGGTTACCCGGAGGCTCATTCATCTGACCGTAAACAAGCGACACTTTGTCGATCACGTTCGAGTCGGTCATCTCGTGGTAGAAGTCGTTGCCCTCACGAGTACGCTCACCCACGCCGGCAAACACAGAGTAGCCGCTGTGCTCGGTCGCGATGTTACGAATCAACTCCATCATGTTCACGGTCTTACCCACACCAGCACCGCCGAACAGGCCGACCTTACCGCCCTTGGCAAACGGACAAAGGAGGTCGATCACTTTAATGCCGGTTTCGAGCAGCTCGTTGGTCGCGGCCTGATCCTCGTAACCAGGGGCAGCGCGGTGAATCGGCAAACGCTCTTCTTCACCGATTGCGCCTTTCTCATCGATCGGCTCACCCAGCACGTCCATAATACGGCCCAGGGTTTTCGTGCCTACCGGCACGAGAATGGGGTTGCCGGTGTTGGTTACGCTCATGCCGCGCTTGAGACCCTCACTGGAACCCATGGCGATGGTGCGCACCACGCCGTCGCCGAGCTGCTGCTGCACCTCGAGGGTGAGATCGTTCTCGTCGAGTGTGAGTGCGTCGTACACTTTTGGAATGGCGTCTCGCGGAAATTCCACGTCAACAACAGCCCCAATGATTTGAACGGTTTTACCAGCGCTCATGATGTCATCCTCAATTTGCACGCCCCGCGTGCCACGTTTTTTAAAAAATAAACAATCGTTCTTGCCGTGCGCGCCTTAAACGGCCGCTGCACCGCCTACAATTTCTGATAGTTCCTGCGTAATCGCCGCTTGGCGCGCTTTGTTGTACACCAGCTGCAGATTGTCGATGATCTCGCCCGCATTCTCAGAGGCACTCTTCATTGCCACCATTCGCGCCGACATTTCACTCGCCACATTCTCAAGCGCGGCGCGATAGACCTGCGATTCGATGTAGCGCAGCAGCAACTCATCAAGCAGCTCGGCCGCGTCGGGCTCGTAAATGTAGTCCCAGTTGTCCTGCAAGTCGTCAGCGTCGAGGGTTTCTGCCGGCAGCAACGTGGTGATGGTCGGCGTTTGGCTCATCGTATTCACAAATACGTTGTTCGCCAAAAACAGACGATCGATACTGCCTTCGGAATAATCATCCAACATCACTTTGACGGTGCCGATTAAATCCGCAATTTTGGGTTTATCACCAAGATGCGTTACCTGGGCTTTGACGTTGCCGCCAAACCGCTGGAAGAACGAAGAGCCTTTGGCACCGATCAGACACAAGTTCACCTCAACGCCTTTGGCGTTCCACTGAGCCATATCCGCGACGAGCGCCTTGAGTAGGTTCACGTTCAAACCACCACACAGGCCGCGGTCGGTTGTCACGACAATGTACCCAACGCTCTTTACTTCCTCGCGCTCCGTCAAAAACGGGTGGCGATAGTCTGGATTCGCCTTGTTAAGGTGACCGATAACCGCGCTGATCTTTTGCGCGTAAGGCCGAGACATGGCCATACGATCCTGTGCTTTACGCATCTTACTCGCCGCCACCATCTCCATGGCTTTGGTGATCTTTTGAGTGTTCTTCACACTCTTGATCTTAGTGCGTATCTCTTTTGCGCCTGACATAGTGCGTTCGCCTTAGCTGCGTTGACCGTAGGGTGTGGAGCGTTTAGTAAGAGCCGGATTTAACGAAGTCGTCGACAATCTTCTTGAGACCGTCTTTCTCTTCGTCGCCGTAGTTACCGCTTTGCGTAATGCCATCGATCACGCTGCTGTACTTATCTTTCGCAAACGCCACCATGGCGTTTTCAAACGCGACAATTTTGTTCTCTTCAACATCGTCGAGATAGCCGTTTTCCACGGCGTACAGTGACAGCGCCATCTCGCCCACCGACATCGGTGAGTATTGCGCTTGTTTCATCAGTTCCGTCACCCGCTTACCGCGCTCAAGCTGCTTACGCGTCGCGTCGTCAAGATCCGAGGCGAACTGCGCGAACGCGGCAAGCTCACGGTACTGAGCAAGCGCCAAACGCACACCGCCACCGAGCTTTTTAATCACTTTGGTTTGTGCTGAACCACCCACACGCGACACCGACAAACCGGCGTTGATCGCCGGACGAATACCGGCGTTGAACAGATCGGTCTCGAGGAAGATCTGACCGTCGGTAATCGAAATCACGTTGGTCGGTACGAATGCCGATACGTCGCCGGCCTGGGTTTCAATGATCGGCAGCGCCGTCAACGAACCGGTTTTGCCTTTTACTTTGCCGTCGGTGATTTTTTCCACGTAGTCGGCGTTGATCCGCGCAGCGCGCTCAAGCAGGCGTGAGTGAAGGTAGAACACGTCACCGGGATACGCTTCACGACCCGGCGGACGACGCAGCAGCAGCGAGACCTGACGATAGGCCACGGCCTGCTTCGACAGATCGTCATACACGATCAGCGCGTCTTCACCGCGGTCGCGGAAGAACTCGCCCATCGAGCAACCGGCATACGGCGCGATGTACTGCAGCGCTGGGGATTCGGCCGCGTTCGCCGCCACCACAATCGTGTGGTCCATGGCGCCGTGCTCTTCGAGTTTGCGCACCACGCTGGCTACCGACGAGGCTTTCTGACCGATCGCCACATAAATGCAGACCATGTCCTGGCCTTTTTGGTTGATGATCGCGTCGATCGCCACCGCCGTCTTACCGGTTTGGCGGTCACCGATGATCAGCTCACGCTGGCCGCGGCCGACGGGCACCATGGCGTCAATCGACTTAAGGCCGGTTTGGACCGGCTGGTCGACCGACTGACGGGCAATCACGCCCGGCGCCACTTTTTCAATCGGCGCGCTGTGTTTGGTGTTGATCGGGCCTTTGCCATCAATGGGACGACCCAGTGCATCGACCACGCGACCAACGAGTTCGTCACCCACTGGCACTTCAAGAATTCGGCCAGTGGTTTTGACTGTGTCGCCTTCCGAAATGTGTTTGTAGTCGCCCAGCACCACGGCACCGACGGAATCTTGCTCAAGGTTGAGCGCCATGCCGAAGGTGTCGCCGGGAAACTCGAGCATTTCAACGTACTGCACGTCGGCGAGACCGTGGATGCGAATAATGCCGTCGGTCACCGCGATAACGGTCCCCACGTTACGAGCTTCAGCGGCAGACTCGAAGCGCTCGATGCGCTGCTTGATCAGATCGCTGATTTCGGATGCCTTAAGTGACATGGTTTTTTCCTCTTAATTGTCGGTGCGACGGCCAATGCCATCGCGCTTATATTCTTGCAGTGCCGGTATACGTCCGGCGTATTGCTAGTCGGCGAGATTGCCCGCCATTTTGTCCAGGCGCCCGCGCACCGTGCCGTCGATGATCAAATCACCGGCCTTGATCAGCGCGCCACCCAGCAAGGCTGGATCGGTGTTAAACGTCATGCGCACATCGCGACCGAGCTTACGCCGCAGTGACTCACCCAACCGAGACTTATGGTCGTCTGACATCGGCTCAACCGACGTCACTTCCACATCGACCGAGTTCTCAGCGTCAATTTTCAGTAGCTCAAACTGTGCCGCGATATCCGGCAAAGCCGAGACTCGGCCATTTTCCGCGAGCAGTTTAATCAAATTGATGCCGGCTTCGTCCAACCCGCCGCCGGCCACGTCGGCCACGGTGTCGGCCACCTGTCGCGCGGTGGCTTTGGGATTGGCAATAAAACTGGTCATGTCGGCGTCCGCCGCAATGGTTGCCAGGGTGTTGAGCATCTCGGACCAGCGGTCGAGCTTGCCACCGTTAAGCGCGAGCTCAAACACCGCTTTGGCGTAAGGTCGCGCGATAGTGCTGAGATCGGCCACTAGATTTCCGCCGCCAGTTTCGAGAGGAGATCATTGTGCGCATCGGCATCGATCTCACGTTGGAGAATTTTTTCAGCGCTCGCCAATGCAATCGCGGAGACCTGACCACGCAGATCGTCTTTCGCGCGATTAATTTCCTGCTCGATTTCCGACTTCGCCGCCGAGAGCTGTCGCTCGCGTTCTTTGA
This sequence comes from Pseudomonadota bacterium, assembly GCA_039028935.1. Lineage (NCBI taxonomy): Bacteria > Pseudomonadati > Pseudomonadota > Pseudomonadota bacterium. The sequence continues at coordinate 46,380 of JBCCHD010000014.1, forward strand.
TCGCGTCGGTTTTCGCCTCCTCGACAATGCCGCCAGCGCGTTTGGTCGCACTTTCAATAATGTCCTGGGCCTGCGTTCGCGCTTCGGCAATCAACGTCTTCGCTTCGGCCTCCGCCTCGGCTTGCGCTTCGATCGCGCGCTCACCAGCGGCCAAACCTTCCGCGATTTTTTCGCGTCGTTCATCAAGTGCCTTCATCAAAGGCGGCCAGACAAACTTTGCGCAAAAGAGCGCAAACATAATGAAGGCGATCGTTTGGGCGATCAGAGTGGCATTAATATTCACAACTAGCTCCTAAAGGGGGTGTCGCTAACGACACTGCTTTAATCCGTGTGGATGTTCGCAACAAGTGAATCGGTTCTTCCCAACAGCAACAGTGACGATCCTCTGCTGACAGAGCGGCTCACATCGCATGTCCGAGCCGTCAAGAAACCGGATTCAGCCGGTGCGCCCGCGACTACGCGAGCACACCTGACACAAACCGAACAAACCGGTGGATTCGGATCGGTTATCCGCCCAGCGCGTTTTGCAGCTGGCCCACAAACGGGTTGGCAAAGGTGAAGAACAGCGCAATACCCACACCGATCATCGCCACGGCGTCAAGTAGCGCCACCACGATAAACATTTTGGTTTGCAGGTCTGCAGCCAGCTCAGGTTGACGCGCAGCGCCTTCCAGGAATTTTCCACCCAAAAGACCCATGCCGATACCCACACCCAGGGCACCCAAACCGATCAGCAGGGCGACCGCAATAGCTGTGCTACCAATTACATGTTCCATCTTTGTCTCCTAAACAATGCCCACCACGGGCTTTCTTAAAATAAAAATGCTCAATGATGCTGACTGGCCAAACCCAGATACACGATGGTCAGCATCATGAATACGAAGGCCTGCAGCACAATCACCAAAATATGAAAAATTGCCCACATGAGATGCAGCAACATGCCGCCTTGCGGAATGAGTACACCGCTACCGGCTAGCGCGATCGCCACCGCCATAATGACAACCAGGCTAATCACGAAGGGCCAGGTCGAGATCTTGCCTTTCACACGAAGAATGGTCGCCACAATAATGAGCGCCATTGCAATCCACGGCACAACGGATGCAGTGCCTTCCGACGCGGCGTTAGCGCCCATGATGGCAATCAATATAAAGATCAGTTCGCCCGCATAGAGATTGCCGAACAGTCGCAGCGACAGCGACACCGGCTTAGCGATAAAGGCGACCGTTTCGAGAATCAGGTTAAATGCCACGACAAACGGCCAAAAGATCAAACCAACGCCTTTGGACGGTGGCGAGATGGGGTGCGCCCAGAATTCTTTACCGAACTCCCAAGCACCTTTGTGCTTGAGGCTATAGAAAATAATGAGCATGAATACTGTGATTGACATAGCAAACGTAATGTTCACATCGGTCGTCGGCACCACTTTCATGTAGGGAATGCCTGCCGCCAGGGCGAGTTCAGGGATCCAATCTACGGGCACCAGATCCATGAGGTTCATCAAGAACACCCAAACAAATACGGTCAATGCTAACGGCGCAATGAATCGGCTCTTGGCGTTGAAGCCGTCCTCCACACTCTTATTCACGAAATCGATAATCATTTCGAGGAAGGCCTGCCAGCGCGTCGGCACGCCATCGGTGGCGGTTTTTGTCAAGCGACTAAAGACGAATAGAAAGAGACCGCCCAGAAAAATCGCCCAAAACATCGAGTCGACGTTGATGGTCCAGAAATTGCCGTTGCATTCATTCCAAACCCACGCGCCATCGACCTTACAAACCTGTAAGTTTTGCAGGTGGTGTTGAATGTATTCGCCTGAAGTGGCTGGGCCGTGTTCACTCGCTGCCATGAAACTCTCTACTTCTCTTATCGTGTCAGTGCGTGTCGATCCGCGAGGATGGCCAGCCATACGCCCGCGTGCACTCCAATAAATCCGGCTAACAGTGCCCCCGCATGTAATGGCGACACCAGAAGATACACACCCAAAAACAGCCCAAACGTCAGCAGCCATTTAAAGGCTTCGCCCACGTAGGCGGCGTTCAGCATTTTGCGAGGATTGCCAGACTGGCGCACAGCCATCATGCGAGCGGCCAAAAACGCGCTCGGAATCACGCCGATCATTCCTCCCAACACCGCTGAATACCCGGCGACTCGCCCGGCAGCCACCAGGCCCACTATGCCCGCCACCCCGGTCAGACCGAGCTGCGCCAGCAAGATTTTTGTCACCGCATTCACGTGTGCTACTCCCACTTTTCACCGCATGGCGAACTGAAACCCAGACTGGGCGGAACGCGTCCCGTTTCCGTCATAATCGTGTTGGATTGTGACGAAAATTCAGTTATTTACCGTGCTCTACCGAGCAAGGCGCACCAGCGAAAAGCGCCGGTATTATAATGGGGGCGCTGCGGCTATACAACAACGCGCACGGAAAACTTTTCGCCTATTTTTACAGCCATTCCGCGCCTCGAATAACGGCGTTCGAGCACCGATCTGGCACTCGCGAAATCAGCCACTTACCGACTCAATTTTCATGAATCATCGATCTCCCTGCGCGATCCATTCGCCACCGTGAACGGGCAAGCGGTGCTTGCTGTGCGTATCGACCCGCCGACAAACAGCACCTGCGCAACGGTGCGCGCCGCACGATAGGATCGCGCAGACGGGTCCGTGAGGCGATCACCTAACAGGTCATACTGATTCGGGGCGCCGTTCCGGGCGGCGCGGCCAGCCCGCGTTCGAGGCCTCTGTTGTGGACGAACGCCGCGGATTATTGGGCATGACCTCGGGGCGATGTCACCGGCAACGGCGAGCTAGATTGCGCTCAGAAACGGCCGAAACACTACTTGATGTGGGCGAGAATACCTTCGAGCTCTTCCAAAGAGTTGTAATTAATCAATAACTTACCCTTCCCACCGGCGCCCTGCTGAAAGGTCACTCGTGTGCCGAGCTTTTCACTGAGCTCGTTTTCAAGTCGGCGCACATCGTTGTCGACTGTGCGCGCGGGGGATTTTGCGGCCTCGGGTTTTGTCAGTGATTGAACGAGCCGCTCCGTTGCCCGCACGGACAGGCCACCCGCCACAACATCACGCGCAGCCCGCAGTTGCTGTCGACCGCTCAGTCCGAGCAGCGCCCGCGCATGGCCCATTTCAAGTTCACGCGACTCCAACATTTTCTGCACGTCGAGCTCGAGCTCCATGAGCCGCATGAGGTTACTCACCGACGCGCGCGAGCGACCCACCATCTCCGCGAGTTCCTGATGGGTACACTCAGTCTTTTGCTTAAGTTTGTAGAGGCCGCGCGACTCTTCCATCGGGTTGAGGTCTTCGCGCTGCATGTTCTCAATGAGCGCCAGCGCCGTGGCTTGCGTATCGTCAAGATCACGTACGACGGCCGGCACCTTGTCGAGCCCCGCGAGCTGCGCGGCTCGCCAGCGGCGTTCACCCGCGACGATTTCGTATTTGCCACCGGACTTAGGCCGCACGAGAATCGGCTGAGCAATGCCTTGTGACTTAATCGAATCGGCCAGCTCCTGAAGCGCCTCAGGCCGCATATCGACCCGAGGCTGCATTTCGCCACGCTCGAGTAAATCGACCGGCAGTTCTTTGAGCCCAACCGTTGCCGAGGACTCGGCCGCACCGGCGGCTGCCGGTTTGCGCCGGGCCTCACCGCTTAACAGTGCATCCAACCCGGTGCCCAGACCTTTTCGTTTTCCCGCCATGGTGTGCTCGCGTCTCAATGAGGGTCGACAATATAAACGTAACCGCTGGCCACAACCAGCGCAATGTCGAGCGTGATCAGGCGATCGCCCCAACGGCTGTTGTCGGACCCTCGCCACCGATGGGCCGCGCCGCGCGACAGAACGGTGGAACGTTAATCGCTTAGCGGCAGCTCAATACGCGCCTGCTGACGCAGATAGTAAAGGCCCAACAGTGCGGGTGTGTCGCTGTAGATGTAATACACCGGAATCTTCGCCAAATAGTGGCGATATCGCCCTTTGTTTTCGAAGCGCGTTCGAAACGCCTGATGGTTTAGCAGACCCTGGTTCTTTTTGACGATGCCGCCACCGACATAAACCCCGCCCGATGCGCCGAGCGTAAGCGCCAGGTTCGCACCGACATTGGCCAGGAGATTAAAAAACAGCGCAAACACCTCGAGCGCCTCGGCATCGCCTGCTTTGGCCAACTCGCTAATGGCAGACGGCGACGCCTCTTTTTTGGAAATAAAGTGGTAGACGTTCTGCAAACCGGCACCGGACAGCGCGCGTTCGGCCGATGCGTGGCCGTATTTGTCCCGCAAATACCGACACAATGCCTCTTCTTGTTCGGTGTTCGCCGCCAGGGTGACATGCCCACCCTCGCCGGGCACAGCGAGCCAGCGCGAGCCGGTCCATACCGCACTCGACACGCCAAGACCGGTGCCCGCACCCAGCACCGCCTTAGTGGCGTAGGGCGACGGCGTGGGGTTGCCGCCGTTTTGCACCACGTCGTCGCTGGGTAGCATCGACAATGAGTAAGCTAACGCCTCAAAATCATTGATCAGTCGAGTTTGCCGCGCGCCGACCGCATGGCTAATGTCCGAGGCCATAAAATGCCAGTCGCGATTGAGCATATCCACCCGATCGCCATTGACCGGTCCTGCTACACCCAAAATGACTTCTTCGACCTCACCATGCTGCGCCTTTTGCCGCGCCACATAGCGATGCAGCAGCGCTTCCAGCGAGTCAAACCGGTCGTTATCAAACGCCTCAATGGCCAGCAGACCCTTTTCTGTCCCCACTGCACACCGTGTGTGCGTACCGCCCACATCAGCAAGAAGCGTGTAAGTTGAAGTCAGCAGCGTCAAGGTAGCTCGCGTTCAATTCAGGGAATGACCGCGAGAATGATAGTATAGACACCAATGAAAACAACACCCACGACTGACAACTGGCATGTTTACATAGTCGAATGCGCCGATCGGACTCTCTACACCGGCATCAGCACAGACGTCGATCGACGCATCAGTCTTCATAACGCAGGCCGAGGGGCGAAGTACACGCGCGTGCGACGACCGGTCAGCTTGGTCTACCGCGAAGTCGCCTCCGACCGTGGCAGTGCATTACGACGCGAATACGCGATTAAACAACTGTCTGCCCAACAAAAACGGCAGCTGATTCAACAACACGCGTGAATGGCTGGGGCGCCGTGCCCCACGTCGGTAAAGGTTTGCCGAGCGGTACACCAAATGTCCGATGCCGGATACCGAACCGCGAGTACCAACGCAATCTTTCTTGCTGCGATACGACCAACACATCGTAATCGCTTGCGGCTCGCTAACCGACCATCGCTTTCACAGTCGTCTCGGTCGCTTGCCGTTGGGCCTCGGTGCCCACTGTTGCTTTTTTGAGCGTATTTAACTCTACGTCGGGCAGGTCCTTGGCAATATAGGGAATGTGCAGATCGGTCGGCTCGGTCGCGCTAAGCATGTGTTCAATCTGCCGTGACGCCTTGATAGACGCTTCGAGAATCGACGCGAGCTTGTTGTCGGCGGAACGCTGCTCAGCCCGATGTTGATAGGCCACCACAATCTCCTGCGGCAGCTTCCAGTGATTAACCAGCTCATGGGTAACGGTTTCGATCGAGTAGCCCAGTTTACCCACGCACAACTCTTCCATTTTGAGCTCATCGTCTTCAGTGTGTGCATTGAGCACATCACTGGTCTTCTCAGGCAGACTGCACGCCAGCGCCATCAAGCCGAGGCTGTGGCAAAGGCCAGCAATATAGGCAAACTCTCGTTCGGTTGGATCGAGGTCTTCGACCACCTTCGAGAATCGTTGTGCCGCCGCGGCCGTGTTTAGAGCTCGGTTCCAAAAGCGGTCAGAATCAAAGCCCAAGCAGGCGCTGAGATCAAACGTTCGATTGGTCGCCAATGCAAAGGCCAGTGAACGCACGGCATCTGGCCCCAACACGCGGCCGACAACAACGCGCATGTCACTTACCGGCTCCTGCAAACCGTAGTAGGCAGAATTGGCTAAGGAAAACAGTCGCGCACTGATCGTCGGATCACCGCTTACAATATCCGCAATATCGTTACCACTAATAAATTCATCCTGAAATCGCGCAATGATCTCCTGCGCGACATCCGGCAGCGGCGGCAAACTTCGTATCATGCTGACTAACGTGCTGGCATTGCACGTGTCGACGTCGGCGGCGGCTATTGTAGTGTCCATAATGCGTTCTCACTCATGGCTAATTGGTTTCGACGCCGTCGCGGTGCGAGCACTACGGCAGGGTCGAAACGCAGGGAAGATTAAGAAAGACCTCATGCCGAACGCTCGATGTCAGGCGGCAGGATCAGTTTGTTTTCGGCTTCGGGGTCAGGGCCGATCATGGCGCCCATAGGTAACTCGGCAAACACCGTTTCAGGGCGATGAACACCAAAGCCCTGGACGTAATCGATGCCAAGCTCTTTTACCGCATTGAGAATCTGGTCATTCTCAACAAACTCAGCGATCGACTTAATATTCATCGTGCGAGCGATATCAATAATCGAACGCACAAAAATGCGATCGATTTCGTCGGTCAAGATATCGCGAATAAACATGCCGTCGATTTTTATGAAATCGACCGGCAGTTTCTTAAGGTAACCAAAAGACGACAGGCCGCTGCCGAAGTCATCGAGTGCAAACTGGCAGCCCATATCGTGCAGCGCCGACATCATCCGACCGGCCTCACCGACATTTCGTATAACGGCGGTCTCGGTAATTTCGAAATTGATCATGCCTTCGGGTAGGCGACAGTTTTTAACCGCGTCGATCAAGAAATCAACGAACCGCTTATCTCCAACGCTAGAGCCCGATAAATTAATCCAATAGCGACGACCGAGGCTGCCAAATGACTGATGGAGATACAGCGTTTTGAACAGATTCTCCACAACCCACTTATCGAGCTTCACAATGAGTCCGTATCGCTCGGCAGACGGTAAGAAGGCGCCAGGTGGAATCAGCTTACGTGAGTCTGGATCGCGCATGCGCAACAACACTTCCATGCGCTCAGGCTCACCCTCGATGGGTTCAACCGGGCGAATGAACTGCCCGTAGAGCGCGAAGCTGCTGTTATCCATCGCTTCGTTGAGTCTCTGCACCCAACGCACTTCGCCGCGCTTTTCATTCACCGACTCGCCATCGCCTTGAACGAAGTGAACACGGTTTCTGCCAGCGTCCTTTGAGTGATAACACGCCGCGTCAGCGAGCTGGGTAATCTCTTCGATCGTGCCCAATGACTGGTCGACTCGCACCGCGCCCATGCTGACCCCAATACGGTACGTATTGGTATCCCATTGGAACTGGAAATCCTCAACAGCGGCTCGAATCGACTCCGCCACGCGATGCGCCACATCATTCGGACATCGCCATAAAATAAGGCCAAACTCATCGCCACCCAGACGCGCCACGGTATCATCGGCGCGCACTTGGTCGCGGATAATCTGGCTGACCTGTCGAAGCAACTCATCACCCGCTAAATGCCCGGATGTATCATTGACAATCTTAAATTGGTCCAGATCCATGAGCACGAGATAAGACGGTATATCGCCATCTTCGCTTTGCTTATGCGCCTTTTGTAGCGCCGCCTGAAATGAGCGGCGATTGACCAGTCCAGTCAGTTCGTCATAACTCGCCTGATACTCCAACGCATCGGTCAATCGTCGAGCCTCTGTGATGTCTTGTATCTGTACAATGCAATAAACAAACTCTCCCTGTTCGTTTCGCACCGCCGTTAAGAACAGCCGTGCATTGAGCAATTCACCATCGTGCGCAATACAACTACATTCGGTGTCGTAGTATTCGTACTCATCATTTAACAACCGCAGAAACTGCGTGCGCATTGTGCCGCGATCTTCCTCATCGACGAACGTCAGAGCATTAATGCGAAGCCTGCCATCTTGACGCCGCTCGGGCCGGACAAACATCTCCTGATAGGCACGATTCGAATTCAGGATCAGACCGTCCCGATCAATAAATGCCATGCCGATGGGTGTCGATTGAAACGCGACGCGAAACCGGGTCTCAACTTCTTCACGAGCAATGTCTGCAAGCCGTCGCTCCTCGCTTTCCTGCAATAATTGTTCATTGCTGGCAACTAATCGTCGGTGCCCTTCTTCGATCGATTTTGTGCGATCGTCCACTTCTCGTCGCAACTTGAGGTTGTGACGCTTGATTGCCCGTGTCCGGACGGCGTATCCCGCGTACAACACAAACAAGATGGCGGCAAGCACCGACAACAGGAACCAGCGCTTTAGCCAAAACGGTGCAAGCACCTCGAACGAGAACGCCTCGTTATTGAAAAACCACTGTCCATCGAGATATCGAGCTCGAACTTCGAAGCGGTATTGACCGGGCGGGAGACCAGAGTAGTTCACGCTACGCGAGCGATCGGGCGTGCTCCAATTAATGTCGTGGCCGACTAGGCGATAGCTGTATTCAACCGAATGGGGCTCGAGCAGCGAGACTCCATCAAACACAAACTGCATGCCGTTGTCGCTGTACTCAACCTGACTACCCGGCGTAAGACCCGTTTGCGTTTTTTGCGTTCGTGCGCTCAGCACCTGCGGCGTGATCGGCACCCGTGTCGGCATTTCATAGCGTAAATCCATGCGCGTCGCGCCATCGATCGTACCAAACCACAGATAGCCATCGCGATCGAGAAAATTCGCGTGCGCATTGACTTCCAGCCCCATAAACCCATGAAGCAAACTGAGTCCACGACTGTAGAGTGTCGCCGGGTCAAAGAAGAACACCCCTTTCTCGCCGCCCAACAATAGCGAGCCATCGTCTTGGACAAACACGGAGTAGACGTTTTGGTCACTCATTGGGGAATCCCGCGTGTAGTCCCGAGTTTGGCCCTCTTTGAAGTGAATGAGAACGCTATCCTCGCCGGCCAACCACACTTCGTTCTCGCCCGCCGCCTCGACATGGCTAAACAATTTGTCGGTCAGACCGTATTTCTCGCCGTAAAATTCATGCCGATATTGGCCATTCGCCATCGGTCGCAGTACGCCGAGACCGTCTTCATCGACGCCGTACCAAATGTTTCCCGCTGGGTCCTCAGACAGTGAATAGATCGGTCCTTTGGAGGAGTCGTCCACCGGCACTGCAGGACCCGCCGCATCGACATCAATAGTCAAGATGCCCGCGCCGTCTGTGGCTAGCCAAAGACGGCCGGTGCCATCCAAATGGGAGTCGAGAATGATCTGGTTGGCCGTACCTGCCACCAACGTTGCCACATCACGCTGTGTATCAAGACGAAAAAGGCCTCGCCCCGCCACACCCACATAAAGCACACCGTCGACATAGGATTCAACCACCCGAACACGGCCCGAAGGCAGGTCGTAGCGCGCAGACAGGTCTGTGACAACACGGTTGGTGGAGTGTTTCAGCAAGGAAGTGCCGGTGCCGTAATAGAAATTACCCGCATCGTCTTGGGTCACCACCCAAACAACACTTGAGTTGGCGGAAAAGCGATTTCGGTAATGCGTGAATCGATTACCCAGATGGCGATATAGACCGCCATAGCGCCCCAACCACAGCGTGTCCTCGTGATCGATATACAGGGTATTGACCTCTGCCAAATCGGGGAACGAGACGAACTCTTCGCGACGCTCGCCGCTTAAGTCCACGCGTGACAGGAAGCCATAGACGCTTTCATCGGTGCTGATCCACACATCGCCGGTTCGACCGGCGACGATGTTATTGATCGGGTCGGTGCCAGGGACCGTATGCCGAACACTAAACCAACCGTCTTTGAGCACGCCCACTTCGCGCTGCTCATTCACAAGCCAATGCACGCCGTCCAACATGTAGCTGCTGACAACGTTCTCCTGCACGAGCTCGATGTCGACGTCGCTGCCACCTGACCATTTGAAGAGTTGGTTGTCTTGCACAAACCATAGCGCATCATTCCAAACGCTCAGTTGCGATGTTTTCTCCTGGCTACCACGTAGGAGAGCCGGGGTGGCATCGAGGTTTCCAATTGGCAAACTGAACAGGCCTGCATCTTCTGTCGCAAACACAAAGCGACCGCGAAACCGAACGAACTCTCGCACAACCGAATCACTCAACCCCTTGAGCGGGGTGATGCTCGTCACCGAGGTGTTATCGATTAAAATCAGGTTGCTTTTGGCATCGGTCAGCCAAATCTGGCCAGCGGAGGTGGTGTGAAGCGCCGTTACGTAGTTATAAAGCAGCCCATCGGCCTTGGTGAAATTTAGAAACTCAACCCCATCATAGCGATTGAGTCCTCGATGAGTGGCCACCCAAAGATGACCCGCGTCATCTTGTGTAATGGCCAACACGTCGCCCTGACTCAATCCATCCACCGTGTCGTATTGCAACATCGGCGGTTCTGCCTCCCACAGGGTACCCTTCGGTTCCTTATGAGCGGCATTCGCATAGGCGCACACGCCGACTGCAACAATAAGCGCAAGCTGTTGATATAGTTTCATGCTGTCTGCCATCGAGCCCCTGCTGAATAAGATAGCGACCGCCACCGACAGAACTTGAGCGATGAAAATCAGGACGTTATGTCCACTTCGCAAGGAGGATCGCTCGATGACACGGTCGTGTTCAGGCTCGCCAGAATGGCGACGTTCGACGCACGATGCGCCGTGGCGGGCAACCGGCAACGACGGTTGGGCGCAGCGCGCGCTACGCCGCGCGTTACTGGACTGGATTCGCGTTCGGCTGCACCGGCATTCGCCGGTCAGCGTGGCCTTTACAAAGAGTATCGAACGCGCAGACGGGTCGGCTGGCCTGGGCTAGGCCGAATCTGTTGAGCGCTTTTGTGCCGGTTTGGGCTAGGGCGGTGCTTTTATAAGGTGTTGCGCAGCGATCGAGCGATGGTCGGGCTAGGCGGATTCGCGTAGCCGATCGCCATGACGACGATTGACTTCACCGGCAAGCGCCAAATACGCCAGTGCACCGCGGGACGACTTGTCGTGTTTTATCACCGGCACGCCAAAACTGGGGGCTTCGGCCAATCGTACGTTGCGGGGAATGACCGTGCTGTACACCGTGTCACCAAAGTGCAGGATAAGCTGAGACGACACGTCGTTGGCCAAATTATTGCGCGGATCAAACATAGTGCGCAGTATCCCCTCGATTTCCAACGACGGATTGACCGCGTCGCGGATCTGTTCGATGGTCTGCACCAGCGCACTTAAGCCCTCGAGCGCGTAATACTCACACTGCATTGGAATCAGGACGCCGTCCGCCGCTGTCAGCGCATTCACCGTGAGCATATTTAGCGACGGCGGGCAGTCAATAAGAATGTAGTCGTATTGGTCGCGAACCTGTTCCAGCGCCTTGCTCAGCCGCGTTTCACGGCCAAACTCTTTCATGAGATTCACTTCCGCGGCGGTCAGCTGATCATTGCCAGGCACCACATCAAAACCGGACTTGTCGGCCGCGACAATGGTGTTTTGGATGGTGGCTTCACCGAGCATCACCGCACCCGCGGTATTTTCCGCCGTGTGTTTGTTCACTCCGCTGCCCATCGTAGCGTTGCCTTGTGGATCGAGATCAACAAGCAACACCCGCCGCTTGGTGGCACTCAATGAGGCCGCGAGGTTGACGCACGTGGTGGTTTTTCCCACACCGCCTTTTTGGTTTGCGATGGCAATAATCTTGTTCATGCGGCCTACCCGCTGCGCCACGACGGCGTCAGTGATGTGTGAGCACAATAATGTGCCGTGTTTTGTTTTCCAGTCCAGGTACCTGTGCGACATGTGTCGTCGCGCGCCAGCCAACCGGCAGCTCCGCCAGCTCGGCATCGGGCATCCGGCCTTTTTGTGCGACCAAACGCCCACCGTTATTTAACAGGTGTCCCCCAATCTCCACCAGCCGAGGCAGACTCGCCACCGCCCGGCACATCACCGTATCAAAGCCCGCGCCCGCTTCATAGTGTTCGGAACGACCCTGCCACACCTCCACATTCAATAACGACAGCGCGGCCACCGCCTGCGTAATAAAACGTGTTTTTTTACTATTTGAATCAATCAGTAAGAACGATTTGTCCGGATGCGTGATGGCCAGCGGCAGTCCGGGCAAACCCGCCCCAGTACCGATATCAACACAGCGTTGACCATGCAGATGCGGCGCCACCGTTAGACTATCGAGGAGATGGTGGCTGACCATATCGGCTGGCTCGCGAATCGCGGTGAGGTTATACGCCTTATTCCACTTTGCCAGGAGCGCGACAAAGGCCACCAACTGACCGCACTGCGTGTCGTTGGGCCGTGTCGCATTCTGTAGGCCCGATAGGCCTTCGTCGAGCTGGCGTCGAAGCGCGGTTTCGTTTAGGTCAGACATGCATACCGAGGAGACAAGTGTGTACGTTGTGTGGCTCAGGCAAGGTCAACGTGCCAGGCGACGCCTAGTGAATGACGTGCGTCACCCGCCCGCGAATGAGTGCATGCGGGACCGGACCAAAATGACGGCTGTCTTCACTCCCACTTGGATTATCGCTCAAGAGCACAATGCCGCCCGGTTGGATCGCGGCAACCCGCTTAACCACGATCAGATCGGGTTGACGGGGATGACAGGCAACCACCAACTCTCCGGGTCGCAAATCGCCGTGCGCACTCGCATTCGGATCGACCAACACGTAACCGCCCGCTTGCAACGTGGGTTGCATGCTTTGGTTAACCACGCGGAATCGACGCCGGCGGCCCAATAACCACAGCAACACTTCCCGGGTGGTACGCCACCCGGGAAGGCCATCGCCAACCGTTACCCGGCCAACACCCATTCGACGTCTCGGTTTTTCGACTTCCAGAAGATATCGTGAATGTCTTTGACCGCATCGATCAACTCATCGCAATGCTGTGGTGAAACTTCCACCTTGCATGACGAGCACAGCTTCGCCGCTTTCCAAAATACATCGTGTAGATTTGGAAATTGCTCAAGGTGCTCGGGCTTGAAGTAATCGGTCCACAGCACCAGCAGGTGTTCCTTGGTTTCGTGCGCCTGCTGCTCTTTGATGGCAATGTAGCGACTCATGGTGTTTTGATACGCCGCCATTGCAGCATTATCACCGCCGGCAGGCGCCTCGAGCGCCAACATTTTTTTGGTCATCGAACGCACAGCTTCGGCACTGATGCGCGCCGACGCTGGGTCGTAGATGCCACAGGGTCCATCGCAGTGCGCGCTGGCTTCGGGGGCGGCCGATACGCGATCAGCCAGTGTCATTAAAGTCTTTAACATGATGTTTTCCTCGATGTCAGTCGATAATCGCGTGCGATTAACCATTGCGGCGACGAATTACCGCGCCCGTGACCAGCACCGCCACCACGATGGCGGCGATCAGCCACCCGCTTTCGGCGTGAAGGCTGCTTTGAAACGGATGATGCTCATGGCCTGGGTGCGCCATAGCCGCGCCACTTGCCAGTGCTGCGGCCGAACCCAGTAGTGTTACGAGTGTTTTCATTATCAAATTCCTGTTCAGAGACGAATCACATACCCAACAGTGGGCGGCGTTACTACCATCGGCCACTGCTTGTCGAAAAATACTCAGGTGCGCTGGGGTTGCTGAGGTGTAGCCGGGATGTACTCCTGGTTCGATACGCAGCGCAAGCGCCAACCTGTCTTCAACTGTGCCAAAGGGTATCACTCATACCGCACGTGAGCCATGCAGTACGTTAATGCCGCGTCAGGGGTTGCGGCGTTCTTGAGCCGTTTGCTCAATGGCGTCAAGCAGACGCTCGATCGTTGCTTCATTGGTCAATCGATTCATCACGGTGAGGCGAAGGTAGCGCCGGCCATTGAGCAATGTCGAGGTGATGTGAAACTGTCCGGTGCGCATCAGGTGTTCACGCACCGCCTCCTGTTCGGCATCGTCCTCGCCGTAGCGAAAACACAGAATATTGGTCTCGGGCCGATAGGGACAACTGAATCCCGGGCGGGCGCTAATCAGGGCATAAAAGCGCTGCGCCGCTTCGTAGCGCTCACGCACATAGTCACCGAGTGCCGCCTCGCCCCGCCAGGCGAGATTCAAAAACACCTTAAAGCCCATGGCGCTGCGCGTGCATTCAACGGTGCGGGTGATCGTGTCGTAGTTATCGAGACTCTGGCCGTAGGCGAGATAGCTCGCCTCTTGATGAAACGCACGATCAAAATCACTGACATCGCGCAGAAGGACGGCCGCACTCAACACGGGCACCTGCATCATCTTGTGGGTATCCCACACGATGGAATCCGCCAGCTCAATCCCGTCGAGATGATGGCGCACCGCCGGACTCATCAGCGCACTCGCGCCGTGACACGCATCGGCGTGAAACCAAATATTATGCGTACGGCAAAACTCGCCGATCGGTCGCAGTGGATCATGCAACCCGGTGGCTGTCGAACACGCATTGGCAATGAGCGCCATGCAGCGCCGGTTGTCCGACTTAATGGTGGCCAACGCCTGCTCCAGACGATCAACACGCACCACCCCAAACGCATCGACTTCCAGTTCATAAACCGCCTGTCGGCCAAGCCCAAGAATCGATACGGCTCGCGCGTTGGAATAATGCGAGCTTGCCGGGACCAGCACCGCCAAGTCATGTGGTACCCCCTGTTCCCAGGCATCCGGCGCGACACGAGCTCGGGCGGCGAGCAGCGCGGTGAGGTTTGCCAGCGATCCACCGTGGGTCATCACACCGCCGGCGGTGGGCGGCGCGCCGGGGGCCGCGTCAAGCACCTGCGGCGGCCAGCCAACCTTACGGAGCATCCAGTTGATGACGCTGAACTCCAGTGTGGCGGCCGCCGAGCCCATTTCAAAAATACCCATCGGGTTGTTGGTGACGCCGTTGATGAGCGACGCGAGGGCGGCCGGGTAGTCGGGCACTGAGACTTGATGCGCGATGTAGCCAGGGTGGCGAAATTTGACGCTGTAGTTCAGGTACTTTGCCAAAAACGCCTGGAAAGCGGTCGCATCCATGCCCCCCTCATCGATCCAGCGCTCAATGTCGAGGTTACGCAGAATGTCGCCGATCGGCGCCCAACCGGTTGCGGCATCGAGGCCATCAATATTCGCTCGCGCGTGAGCCCTATGTGTCGCCAGCGTCGCCACCACCGCCTCTTCAAACTCGGCGAGTTGCGCTAAGGCAGTATCACGCGAATAGTGAGCCTCTTTCATGCCCACTTACCGCTGTTTGTCCCATGAATCGACGGGCTGCGATCGGCGGGTGCCGAGCGTTGGCACACGCGGCGCGGCACGCGGAACACGTCCAGCGTAATGCGGTAAATCATACCTCCGCCCTGGCGCGCTGTTTCGCCAGACGCTTTAACCACACGTCCAGGCCTTGGGCGTTCAGCATCAAATCACCCTTTAGGATACTGCTGCGCGCGTCGTAGTCGCCATCGTAACCATGCTCGTCCAATCGACCAAAGACGTAGTCAGTGAGTCGTTCAAAAATGGCCCGCACGCGATCATCTGCGTCCTCACAGTCTTGACAGATATGCACATACCGATCGAGTCCTTCATGCAGATCGCCCGCCAGTCGCTCGAGGTCGGTGACGCGGCTATAGTGAGTCAGATACGCACTTTTGGGTGCATAACTCATAATTCGATCGATCGACGCATGAGCGGCATCGGGATCGAAGTGCACGGGCGTTGTAGTGGGAATAATAAAGGCTCCCTTGCCCGTATCGGTTTCGCGATAGGACACGCCAAACGTGTCGCCGGTAAACACGAGCTCAGCGGACTGATCAACCAGGCAATAGTGATGCAGTGCGTGGCCGGGCGTATGGATTAATTCGAATTCACGTGTGCCTACTGTCACGCGCATGCCGTCGGTGACTTCAACGATGCGCGCTTTTTCGATCGGCACAATCTCACCGTAGGTGGCGTGATACAGCGCTTCGCCGTATACCGCTATCGTCCCGGCAATGAGCTTTTCCGGTTCGTGCATATGGGGCGCACCGCGCGGGTGTATGTAGGCACGCGCGTTGGGCAAGTGACGCATGAGTTCACCGGCGCCGCCCGCGTGATCGAGGTGGATATGGGTCAGAAAAACGGCGGTGACGGCACTAACATCGAGTCCGATGTCGGCCAACGCCGCGAGGAGATTGCTCACCGACAGTGACGTGCCGGTGTCGACATACGCCGCCTCACCCTTATCGACAATCAAATGACTCGCGTCCATCAGCGGGCGCATATACTCGGTGTCAACGGCGTAGATGCCCTCGCCCACTTCGGTGTATTTTGGCATCACTGATGATGAACCTGACATGTGTGCTCCGATGTTGGGTTACGCCCGCCGCGAGACGCAGCAGGCGGAAAATGAACGACGCGTCGGCAATCCAAGCCGGTTGTTCATGCGCACGCGACCGTGCAAAACCGTATTGATGCGACCGTGGGTAGTGTACCGCTCACGACCGGCAACAGCCATGCTTACACGCACGGTCTTCGTCGCCCCATTGCCGCGCCTGAAACGGTGATTGGGGTGCCCGCCCCGAACGGCCGTGGTATTCTCTTTTACCCTTGAAAAATCACGGAAATCAACATGTCCAAGTTCCTGAAAATTGCCCTCGCCCTAGCGCTCATCGTGTTTATTGTCGCGCCCGGCGTCACCGGCTTCCTGGTCGAATCCGCCATCGAAAAAGAGGAAAGCGCCTACACCCAGATGATCGAGCAGGGTCCCTTTAAGCTTGCCGATTCGTCGTTTGAGCGCGGCTGGTTCAGCAGTGATCAAACGGTGGAACTTGACCTGACCGATCCGGCGGTCGCGGCCGGCCTACATCTGATTGGTGGTGCGGATCATGACGGGTTGCCAAAATTGGTCATCGAAACCAAAGCGACCCATGGCGTGATACCGCTGGCCAGTCCAGCCAAAGGCGGTTTGCGTCCTGCCATCGCGCAAACCGAAAGTGCGCTGTCGCTGAAATACGGCAACGGCGAGATGATCGAGCTACCCGTTACCGTGTACTCATCGCTTGGCGCTGGCCAATGGGCGCGCATCGTGGCCGACCCGATCGACAATTTCAAACTCGAAGACGAGGCAACCGTCAGCTGGGATGGTGCCGATATCTCCGCAACGATTGGAGACAAATCAACCTTCAGCGGTTCGCTCGGCAGCGTTCAGCTTGCGAGTGCAGAAGGCACCATGAATACCAGCGAGATGACTATTGAGGGCACGCATGACATCCGACGCTTCAAGCTCGGTGAGGGCGAAACCAACATTAAACTCGACAACATGCGTTTTTCAGCGGCTCAGGCCGGCTCATTCGAACTCAACGACCTGGCGGTAAAAAGCAGCATGGCGGTTGACGATGGACGCGCGATTGCCCAATCCGACTTTTTGATCGGCGACATTCAAACCTCCGTCATGAACATCGATGGAATCGACATGAGCGCGATCTACAATGTAAACGCCGCCGCCCTGGAAAAATTCATTGAGCTGACGCAAGAACTTCAATCCTCCGCGTTAGCGGATGAGTCGGAGCTTGAAGACCCCGCAGCCATGATGGCAGCGATGCAAGATCTGCTGGCCGAGGGTGTGGGCTTCACACTCGAGCGTTTCAATGTGGAAATGGGCGGCGATACACTCAAGATGGATCTCGACATGCAGCTACCGCCCGGCACTACCTCATTGCCGGCCGTGATGGCCAATGGCCAAGCCTCTGGCAACATGGTGATTCCGGAAGGAGTCGTCAGCGCGATCAGTGAGCTGTCGCCCGATGTGGCCAACGGCTTCATGATGGCTTCGATGATGGGTTTTGTCGAAGAAAAAGACGGCGCCTTTGAAGCGCGCATGAGTTACAAAGACGGCGTATTGTTACTCAACGATCTGCCGGTGCCGCTTCCCTTCTAACACGCCTTACCCGCGCCAGCGCGGGATTGCGCCGATACGACACACTAAAATACCCGCATGACTGCGGGTATTTTTTATCCCTCATTTTAGTCAGACGGGTTTTGATCAGCGCCATGTTCACTCTGTGTCGAACCCGTAACCGATGCATTAACCCGCACCGGCAACTCGATTATCAAACGGATGCCGACGAAAAAAGGCCGGCTCCTCACGGAACCGGCCTTTTGTCGTAACTCAGCGTCGAACGATAGTATCGTCGAGACAGCCGTTGTTACTGAGGCGTAACCTCTTCGGCTTGTGGGCCCTTTTGGCCCTGAGTAACCTTCATGGTGACTTGTTGGCCTTCGGTCAACGTGCGGCGACCTTCGCCGTTGATCGCGCTGAAGTGGACAAAGACATCTTTGCCGCCTTCGCGCTCGATGAAACCAAAACCTTTCTCGTCATTGAACCACTTAACGGTTCCCGTAATTAGATCTGACATACTATCCTCTTAAAAAACTAACGGTCGGCTTACGCCGACTTACTCGGTAAAACCAGACTGGATGGGTGAAAATTCAGTGAAGCTCTCCCAAACCAGCGACGTCAGTGTACCTGTTTCGGCGCTCGGTGCAACGAAAAAAAGCCCTGATTTCCGGCTTTTTGTCTATTTTCTCACCGATTCGATCCCCTAACCTCAAACTCTGCGCTAGCAAGTGGCCTGGCACACCACCGCTAGACCGATTCCAGCTCACCATCCGACGCGGCTATCGCCACACGCCGGCACCTGATGCAGGCGAACGATGATCGGTGTTTGAACCTCGAACCGGGGCGTAGTCTCGGCGATAGTGACGGTGCACACCGCGTCAAGCGGATTTTTTAAGATGCACTAACAGCAGCGACAGCGCGGCGGGGGTCATACCGGCGATGCGGCCCGCCTGGCCCAGCGTGGCCGGTTGGATCTCTTTGAGTTTTTGGCGAACCTCGTTCGACAACCCGTTAACGGTGTCGTAATCCACATGCGCCGGGATGCGCAGGGATTCGTTCTTACGATGCCGCGCAATCTCGGATTGTTGACGCACAATATAACCGGCATAGCGCGCCTGTATTTCGATCTGCTCCGCCACCTGGGGATCATCAACCGGCGCACCGACGCGTTCGATATCCGTGAGCGTCGCATAGGTCATGTCAGGACGCTTGAGCATCTCGAGTGCCTTGGCTTCACGACTCATGCCACCCATCGCCGCTTGTTGTTCGTCGGACAAGTGATGAGGATGGACAGTGATCCCAGCCAAGCGTGCGGTTTCTTGCTCAATCGCCTCGCGCTTTCGATTGAAGCGCGCCCACCGCTCATCGTCGACGAGACCCAATTCACGGCCGACTGGCGTCAAGCGCAAATCGGCGTTGTCTTCGCGCAGTAAAAGTCGGTACTCAGCACGCGAGGTAAACATGCGATAGGGCTCTTGCGTGCCTTGCGTCACCAGATCATCCACCAACACGCCAAGGTACGCCTCGTCGCGGCGGGGATACCAGGCATCAGTACCCGCTGCACGGCGCGCCGCATTAACTCCAGCCAGCAAGCCCTGAGCAGCCGCCTCTTCATAACCGGTTGTGCCATTGATTTGACCGGCGAAATACAGGCTATCGATGTAGCGGGTTTCGAGTGTGTGATGCAAACCGCGCGGATCAAAGAAGTCGTACTCGATCGCATACCCCGGCCGCGTTATGTGCGCGCGCTCAAAGCCGGCAATACTGTGCACAAACTCCAGTTGCGCGGCGTACGGCAAACTGGTGGAAATACCATTTGGGTAGTATTCCGATACCGTCAATCCTTCTGGCTCAACAAACACCTGATGTGACGTGCGGTCCGCAAAGCGCACGATTTTGTCTTCTACCGACGGACAATAGCGCGGCCCCACACCGTCAATCGCACCACTGTACATCGGCGAGTCTGGAATGGCCGCACGAATGATGTCGTGCGTACGTTCGTTCGTTTTCGTGAGATAGCACGGCACCTGTCGAGGATGGTCGTCAACGCTGCCCGTGTACGAAAACACCGGTCGCGGATCGTCTCCGGGCTGTGGAGTGAGCCGCGAAAAATCAATTGTGCGCCCATCGAGTCGAGGCGGCGTGCCGGTTTTTAATCGCTCGACGCAAAACGGCAGCTCGCGCAGTCGCTCGGCAAGACCAATCGACGCCGCGTCACCCGCGCGACCCCCCGAGTAGTGATTGCGGCCGATATGAATCTTTCCGCCGAGGAATGTGCCCACCGTGAGCACGACCGCTTGCGCATGAAATTCAAGACCCATCTGCGTGACAACACCCGTCACTCGGTCCTGACTCAATAGTAGATCTTCAACATTTTGTTGGAACAACGTGAGATTAGGCGCTTGCTCGAGGGCCTGGCGCACGTACTGTCGATACAGTGCGCGGTCGGCCTGTGCTCGGGTCGCGCGCACGGCAGGACCTTTGCTCGCATTGAGCACCCGAAACTGAATCCCGGCGGCGTCCGCCGCTTTGGCCATCACGCCACCGAGCGCATCGATTTCCCGCGTTAGATGCCCTTTGCCAATCCCTCCAATCGCAGGATTGCAGCTCATCATGCCGAGTGTTTCGATGTTTTGTGTGAGCAATAATGTGCGCGCACCCGAGCGCGCCGCGGCGAGACTCGCCTCGGTGCCGGCGTGGCCACCACCGACCACAATGACATCAAATGTACTGCTCATATTGCTCTGATCAGCGCGCACGCGCCGCCTTCTGCCGAATCCCACTTCCCGCTACGCGGCACCCACAGAGTGGGGGGAGTCGCCTACGGCGGGCGATTGTATGAAAATGGCCAAATTTTCGCCACTCACACTTTCTTAAGGGCCATTGTCGCACGGCCACCATCGGGCAAACTGGTCTTGACGCGCCAAGCCACTGCACACCGCGCCCTGACGCAACTCGTTCCGATCATTGGTGTAAACTGTGGCCGTTTTTTGCTGACTCTTCGGGCTTATGACCCACTTCCGCCACCCCGCACGCGTCGTGCGTCGTCCGCTCTCTGCCTTGTTCTTGTTGGCCACGCTGTGGGCGCTGAACGCCTGCACTGACGACCCACTCCAAGCCAACGAGGCGCTGGCGCTCAGTGAGTGCCGCATCGAGGGATTTGGTGGGTTCACCCGCACGAAAGCACTGTGTGGTGAATTGATCGTACCGCTCGATCCTGCAACGCCCGACGGGGCTACCGTGACCCTGTTTGTCGCCAAAGTGCCGGCGCTTTCGCGAGCCGCCGCCGACAGCGCCTTTACCATTATTGCCGGCGGACCTGGCCAGGCTTCAACGCAGGCCTACGCCAGTTTGCGCGGCGCGTTTGAACGTGTGCGACGCGAGCGCGACATTATTTTGATCGATCAGCGCGGCACAGGAAAGTCCAATGCCCAAGCGTGTGAGTTTGACGACACTGATGCGGACCTCAGCAATTACTCACCGGCTCAAGTGCGGGCTCTGGCGCAGCAATGCCTCGATACGTTGGGCGACGATACGCGGTTTTATACCACCAGCCTGGCGGTACGCGACCTGGATCAGCTGCGGGCCGCGCTGGGCTACGACACACTCGATATCTATGGCGTGTCCTATGGTACGCGCGTGGCGCAGCATTATCTTCGCCAGTACCCGCAGCACACCCGCACCGTTGTACTCGATGGCGTCGTGCCGGTCGATGTACCACTGGGACCAGCCATTGCCACCGACGCGCAACGGGCGCTCGACTTAATTTTCTCGCGCTGCATTAATGACTCAGACTGTCACGTTGCGTTCGGCGACATTGAACGCAAATTCACGCGTCTGCTTGAGCGCACCCAAACAGCGCCGATTGCGCTGGAGTTCGTTGACCCCATTTCAGGGGAGCGGTCGCTCGACGACTTTGGCTATACCGATCTATTAATGGCTGTGCGCTTGATGAGCTACTCACCCGAAACCGCGGCCCTGCTGCCGTACATGATCAATGAAGCCGATCAAGGCAACCTGCAGCCACTTGCTGCACAAGCGTTACTGAATGCGGAAAATCTTGGCACCATGCTCGCGTACGGCATGCACAATTCAGTGGTATGCACCGAAGACGTGCCGTTTTATACCGAGGAGGGGATCGACCGTTCCACGCTAATGAATGCGTACATGGGCGACCTTTCTTACCAGAGTCTGATTGAAACCTGCACGGTTTGGCCTTCGGGCCCGATCGATGACGGCTTCACCAAACCGTTTGCCAGTGACGTGCCGGTGCTCGTGCTGTCCGGTGAAGTGGACCCGGTTACGCCGCCTGCTTATGGCGATCGTGCCGCGCGTTATCTGGGCAATGCCCGCGCCATCACACTGCCTGGCCAAGGGCATGGCCAGATTCAGCTCGGCTGCATGCCGACATTGCTCGCAACCTTTGTCAGCACGGCCGACCACGCGGCCCTCGATATTGAGTGTCTCGATGTTCAGCAGCCCGCTCCCTTTTTTATTAGCCCCTCAGGATCGGCACCGTGATTGTTGCAAAGCAGTTAAAAAAATCCTTTGGCGAGGTAGACGCTGTGCGCGACGTCAGCTTTACCGCGAGCAACGGCGTGATCACGGGTCTGCTAGGACCGAACGGTGCCGGCAAGTCCACCACCCTTCGCATGCTCTATACGATCCTCGAGCCAGACCAAGGCACGGCGTTGGTCGACGACATCGACGTCAGGCAAAATCCGCTCGAGGCGCGCCGCCATATGGGGGTGTTTACGCACAACCCCGGCATCTATCCCAACTTAACCGCAAAGGAAAACGTGGCGTACTTTGGCAAATTGTATGGACTGCCGGCAAACGTCATTCGACGCCGCATCGACGAACTGACCGAACTGCTCGACATGGAGGACATACTGCACCGTCGAGCCAAAGGATTCTCGCAGGGTCAGCGCACGAAAGTCGCCCTTGCCAGAGCTCTTATCCACGAACCGCAAAACATCTTGCTCGATGAACCCACTAACGGACTCGACGTGATGGCCACGCGCGCGCTTCGGCGCATCATTCGAGCGCTCAAAGCGCAGGGTAAATGCGTATTATTTTCCAGCCACGTGATGCAGGAGGTCGGGGCATTGTGCGATCACGCCGTTATCATCGCCGACGGCACCATCGCCGCTGAGGGCAGCATCGATTCTCTGCGCACACTCAGTGGCCAAGACTCGCTCGAAGACGCTTTTATCCATCTAATCGGTAGCGAACGCGGGCTGGGCTAACGAGCGCAAACCAAACCGACCACTCCACGCTCGCCTGAAACCGACGGCGCACAGAGAATAACGGCGCAAAACCGGTTTAACTTAATACCAAAACCAGTCCTTTTTCCCTATAAATCAAGGCATTTGAGACACCGGTCACACCATAAAAATGGTCGTACTGAGACGCTGTGGTCCACTGCGCACCCAGTTCAATGGCCACCCCATGCCCGGACTCTTTCCGAAGAACGATCCCAAGCAAACGCTGATTCTCAAGCGTTTCTTCTTGGCGTTCGGGTCGTACATGATCGCGGTCGGATTCGGCAGCTTCAGCGTGGTCACCGGCAATAGCCTAATTAGCACCGATCTAATGATGGTGATCTTCGCAGGCGTCTGCTTGAGCAACCTGTATTTTTATTGGGTCATTCGCTCCGGCTACAACAAACAGTACGACGATCCATCACTAACGATTCCTCAGCAAATGGTGGCGCTGGCCTGGATGCTCTGCCTGATGTTTGCCGACGCACAACATCGCGGTTTGTTCTTGTCGGTCTACACCATGATCATCATGTTTGGACTGTTCCGTTTGCGCACACACCAAATGGCGACCCTGGCGGCGGTTGCCGTGTCCGGTTACGCGCTGGTGGTCGCACTGGATGCGGTCTTTTTCCCTCACCGCTTTGATGTGGCCACCGAGTTAATTCGCGGCGGCGTGTTGCTCAGTCTGGTCGCCTGGGCCACGGTGTTTGCGGGTCATGTGAGCCAGCTTCGCGATAAGCTGCGGCGACGTAATCGCGATCTCAGTGTGGCGCTCGATGAAATCGGCAAGCTGGCCAGTCATGACGATCTGACCAATGCGTTCAATCGCCGCTACATCATGGACGCGTTGAAGCAAGAGGTGGCGCGTGCTCAGCGTACCGGCTCGACGTTCTCGGTGTGCTTGCTCGATCTGGATCACTTCAAAACCATCAACGATCGCTACGGCCATTTAGCGGGAGACCGCGTACTCATGGCTTTTTCCGAACGCATTAAAGGCACACTACGCGGCATGGACCTGGTGGATCACGGGGTCACAGATCGTTTTTTCGGTCGGTACGGCGGCGAAGAGTTTATTGTTGTGTTGCCTGACACACCGTTGGCCGGCGCCATTCGTTGCGCTGAGCGAATTCGCCGAGTGACCGAAGAATCCTCGTTTGATGAAGTGTTTCGGGTGACCTTGTCAGCGGGGGTCAGCCAGTATGAAATGGATGAATCAATCGAAGACATGCTTCGACGCGCGGATGTGGCACTCTACGAAGCAAAAAACAAAGGCCGAAATCGGGTCGAGATCGACCAAAGTCAGCTTGGACGCATCGAGCAAAGCGATTATCAAAACACCGCGGTCAATATTGTTGTGGGCTCGTTTGGCGCGCGCAAAAAAACCGAATAGATCACCTCTGATTCAGGCTCACTTGCCGATACAAAAACGCGAAAAAATCTGACCGAGCAAGTCATCGCTGGTAAAACGGCCCGTGATTTCGCCCAGGCACTGCTGCGCCAGTCGCAATTCCTCAGCCATGATTTCGCCTGCCTTCATGTTGTAGAGCGCGTCTCGACCCAGCGCCATGTGCGCAAAGGCGCGCTCAATCGCGTGTATATGACGACGACGCGCAATGAGTTTGCCACCGTCGACCGCACTGTATCCCATCACGTTCGCTAAATGGGCCTTGAGCGAATCAATACCGGCACCGGACTTGGCTGACACATACAGCATGGCGTCGCCCTGGTTACCGGGCGGCGTATCAGGGGAAAGATCAATCTTGTTCACCACCCGTGTCACCGGCACACCGTCGGGGAGATTCTCCGTAAACGACGGCGCGTCAACGTCGCTGATGTCGCTGAGAACCAAGACGTGATCCGCGTGTTGGATTGCTTCCCGCGCACGCCGCATGCCTTCTTTCTCAATTTCATCATCCGAATCATGCAAACCCGCCGTATCGATCACCCTGAGCGGCATACCGTCCAAATGCAGATCCTCGCGCAACACGTCCCGTGTCGTGCCGGGTCGCGCCGTCACGATCGCCGCGTCATAACCCGCCAATCGATTCAGTAAGCTGGACTTGCCGACGTTGGGCGGTCCGGCCAGTACAAGCACCATGCCATCGCGAAGAAGCTGGCCCTGCTGAGCGTCTTCTTGCAAATTGACAAACAATCGCTCAAGTGAAGAAATTCGTTGCTGCACTTCTTGATCGGCCAGAAAATCGACTTCTTCTTCGGGGAAATCAATCGCCGCTTCCACGTACATACGAAGCTCGGTGAGCGCAATCACCAGCATGCGTATCCGTTTGGCAAACTCGCCCGACAACGACCGCACGGCCGCCCGTGCAGCCTGCTGCGAGGCGCTGTCGATCAGGTCGCTGATCGCTTCGGCTTGAGTTAAATCGATTTTATTATTGAGAAACGCGCGCTTTGAAAACTCACCCGGCATCGCCAGTCGCGCGCCGAGGGCGATGCAGCTGTGTACGAGCATGTCCATCGGTACTGGCCCGCCATGACCGTGCAACTCCAACACATCCTCGCCGGTGAATGAAGCTGGCGCAGCAAAATACAACATGATGCCCTGATCGATTGCCTCGCCGACCGCATCTCGAAAGGTGGCGGCCGTTGCCACGCGTGCGGGCGGTACACGGCCACCGATCGCCTTGGCGATTTTTGCGGCTCGATCTCCGGATACGCGCACAATGCCGACGCCACCACGTCCTGGAGGTGTCGCCACTGCGACAATCGTGTCGTCGGTAAATGTTAAGCCTGCGTCAACCATTCGCGGTATTGTAAAGCGCTCGGTCTAATCCGTCACTTGAAGGAGACATTGTGAGCACACAGACGGTGAGTTTTACCAACCGCTCCGGCGACACCCTGGCCGGCCGCCTCATCACCCCAATCACAGGTGAGACCAAGGCGTATGCACTGTTTGCCCATTGCTTTACCTGCACCAAGAATCTTGCGGCTACCCGCAATATTGCGCGCGCGCTCGCTGAGGCCGGTATCGCCACACTGATTTTCGATTTCACGGGACTTGGCAACAGCGAAGGGGAATTCGCTGACACGAACTTTTCCTCCAACGTCGACGACCTGGTCGCCGCCGCCGACTTTTTAGCCGCGCATTTCGACGCACCTCGATTACTCGCCGGTCATTCGTTGGGTGGTACGGCAGTACTAAAAGCCGCCGCTCGAATTGATTCTGCGCTTGCCGTGGCGTCTATCGGTTCACCGTCAGAACCTGCCCATGTGGCCAAGCTCATGACCAGCAAACGCGACGAAATACAACAACACGGCGTAGCCAATGTGACATTGGGTGGGCGTCCGTTCACGATCAAGCGCCAATTTTTAGACGATATCGAACATCAATCTGCGCTCGACGCCGTCGCGCACCTTCGCAAGGCTTTACTGGTCATGCATGCGCCGCTCGATGACACCGTCGAAATCAGCAACGCGACCGACATTTTCAAAGCGGCGAAACACCCCAAGAGCTTTGTGAGCCTTGATAACGCGGATCATTTGCTCACGCGCCGCGAAGATTCCGAGTACGTCGGCAAAATGATCGCGGCGTGGGCGACACGGTTTTTATCCCTCGAACCCGAGCAATCGTCCTATCCTCAGGAAGGCATGCATGGCGCCGCCGCCCGCACGCGCGCCGACGGATTTAAAACGCATTTGAACGTGGGTGGTCACCCGATGCTGGCCGACGAACCCGTGACAGTCGGTGGCACCAACACGGGACCCGCGCCGTTCGATCTATTGAGTTCATCGTTGGCGGCCTGCACGACGATGACCCTCAAAATGTATGCCGAGCGCAAACAATGGCCGCTCGAGTCCTCCACTTGTCATGTGACCCATCGCAAGGAGAAGTCCGATTCCGCCGACGCCAAGCCCATCGATGTGTTTGACCGGATATTAACCCTCGATGGCGACTTATCCGAGACGCAACGCGCGCGAATGCTGGAAATCGCCAACCGCTGCCCGGTGCATCGGACGCTGCACAATACGATTGACGTACGCACGACATTAACCGATGCCTGAGTCGTCGCCACCGTTGGCGCGTTATCGAGTCGCTCAGACACAAAAAAGCCGGCTGTCGAAACAGCCGGCTTTTTTGCGAACTACATGGCTTATTGCTTTTTAAGCAAATCGCGAATTTCCGCCAATAACACTTCGTTGGCCGGTGGCGCCGGTGGTGGTGCTTCCTCTTCTTTTTTCTTAGCGCTATTAATCGCTTTGACAACCAAGAAAATAGCGAAGGCAATAATCACAAAATCGACGACGGTTTGGATGAAATTGCCATGGCGCAATACCGATGCCCCAGCCTCTTCGGCCGCAGCCAGGGTGTCGTAGTTTTCGGCGCTGAGGTTGATGAACTTCGACGTAAAGTCGACACCTCCCAACAGCTTACCGATCAACGGCATCAATACGTCACCGACGAACGAGGCAACGATCTTGCCAAACGCGCCACCGAGCACAATCCCGATTGCCATATCCATCACATTGCCACGCATGGCAAAATCTTTAAATTCACTCATCATACCCACGAGCTGTTCCTCCCGTTTAATTACTGTGATGCGGGCGGCGGACTCCCTGTGTGCACACCCGACCGAGTATCAGAGCTCCACTTCACTCCGATGGCCCGGAATTGTACATAATTTGGGGGGTCAACGCGTAGTTGCTGAACAGGTTTATCCTGCTGCATGGCGATTGATTGTCGGATATCGAATGAATATGCCGTGTTTTTCAACACAATCGCGCGCCGTTAGGCACGTCGCGCTCAGGTTGCGCGAGCACGATCGCGCCATCCGCATCGGCAAAACCGGTAACAAGACACTCTGACATCAACGGACCGATTTGCTTCGGCGGAAAATTAACCACAGCGATCACCTGGCGCCCGACTAAATCGTCGGGGGTGTACAACTGAGTGATCTGCGCGCTGGATTTGCGCTTGCCGATTTTGTCGCCAAAATCGATGTGCAAAATCCACGCGGGTCGACGCGCTTCTGGAAACGCCTTCACCTCAATGACTGTGCCAACGCACAGTGCGATTTTTTCAAAATCGTGCCAGGCAATCGTGTCGGTCATATCCACTCCCTCATCATAAGCCAAATATCCAGTCGTTCGACTGAGCGTCGCGCGGCGACGTCCCAAATGCATCGTTCAAGGCCACTAAGGCGATTTATTCACGGTGGGTCACCACCCAGTCGAGTGTTCGTTTCACACGCGACTGCGGTGTGGCAGTTTAGCCACTCATCGGCCCAAAAAGCTAAGAACCCTGAGCGGGTCAGACACACTTTATTAGACGTCGCGCACACAGACGGCGTCTGTTTCGCCGTATACTACCTGCTCTTTTCACGGATGGTTAAGCCGCGTGACCGCATTTCGCACTTGGATCGTGATGCTCGCCTTTGTCAGTCACCTTCCGGTGGCGGCCTGGCCAACCCTGGCGGAACTCGAAGCGCGGGGCGCACACATCGGCCAAATCGACATCCAGCGACACAACGTGTTTGAGTCCCCCGATAAGGGAAACGGCAAAGCCCTTCACCACTTGGCTAATCGCCTTCATATTGTCACACGCGAAAACGTCATTCGTTCACAGATTTTGTTTGCGCCAGGCGACGCACTTAACCTGACGACTATCCGAGAGACCGAGCGCATTCTGCGAAACAACCGCTACCTGTTCGACGCACGTGTGTCAGTAAAACAGGTGGCGAATGGCGTGGTCGACTTACTCGTCACTACGCGCGACATCTGGACACTGACACCGGAAATCGATTTTTCAAAAACCGGTGGCGATACGTTCTACACGCTGGGCATTGAAGATGACAACCTGCTGGGCACGGGCGCAAGCCTCACGCTCTCGCGCGCGGAGGAGCTTGAGCGAACATCAAACCTCCTCTTGTATAGCAATAATAACTTTCTGCTTAACCGACTGCGCTTTAATCTCGGCATCGTGAACAGCGATGATGGCGGCGCGTTTTCACTGGGCCTAAGTCAGCCATTTTTTTCGCTGGACAGTCGTCGCGCGCAAGGCGGCAGCCTTAACTATTTCGAGGGCTCACGTCTGTGGTATCGAAACGGCGACGACATCGCCGAGTTTCAGCAACTCTCAAATCAGTTTAACCTCTTCAAAGGCTGGTCCAGAGGCCGGGAAAACGGTTGGGTGCGTCGACTGACCGCCGGCGTTACCGGTGATCGCACGCGATTCGCGTTGTCTGACGACCCCCAACTGGCGATCGCGCGACCGGCAGACCGAGAATTTTACTACCCGTACGTGTCGCTCAATGTACTCGAAGACAACTTCGTGACCACTCAGAATTTTCAGAGCATTGAACGCACAGAAGATGTCTATTTGGGTACTCAGTACTCATTGCTGTTCGGCTACGCGCCCCAATTGTTAGGATCGGATCGTGACGCCGTGTTTTTGGGCGCAAACGCCTCTCGCAGCATCGGCTCACCGGACACCGTCCTATGGCAAATTGGAACAAACCTCAATACGCGCATCGAGTCCGGGCGACCTCAGAATTTGCGCGCCAATGGGTTTGTCAGTTTCAGCGTGCGTCAATCGGATAAGTGGCGATTTTTCTCTCGCTTTAGCGCCACTCATTCCGAGCGACCCGACTTGGAAGACTTTACAGTGCTCGGCGGCTCATCGGGACTGCGCGGTTACCCTACGCGTTTTCGCAACGGACGGGGCCGCGCAGTCCTAACCGTAGAACAACGTTACTACAGCACGTTTTACCCGCTGCGTATATTCCGCGTCGGCGGTGCGATATTTGCCGATGTAGGACAAGTGTGGGGCGAAAATATTCTAGGTGAAACCAACGATGATCT
Source organism: Pseudomonadota bacterium (assembly GCA_039028935.1). Taxonomy (NCBI): domain Bacteria; kingdom Pseudomonadati; phylum Pseudomonadota; species Pseudomonadota bacterium. The sequence goes on from JBCCHD010000014.1 coordinate 76,244, forward strand.
GTTGGTGAATGCCGGCGTCGGTCTACGCTTGGCCAGTCAGCGCGGCGGCAGCAATAAAGTCATACACATTGACCTAGCCTTTCCACTAACCAGCAAAGAAGGGATCGACAGCATGCAGCTGGTGATCGAAGCGAAACAAGGTTTTTAGTCTTGCCCAAACGCGCCGGGCCCCGGCGCTTGTAAAAAGAAGCTACTGAGGATGGCCAAATCGACAAAGTTCACGCTGCCGTCGCCGCTAAAATCAGCGGGCACGTCGGTCGTCAAAAAACTCGCTTGAAATTGCTGCACATCGATAAAGTTCACAACCCCATCATTGTTTAAGTCGGGGTCGCATCGATTACCAAACCCGTCCGCATCCGGATCGAGCTGCTGAGGGTTCGCAAGCGCTCGGCAGTTGTCTAGGTGATCGAAAACGCCGTCGCCGTCCGAGTCCACATTCTGATAAACATGCACGATCTGATTCGCTGCAAAGGGTCCGACGGTTTGTTCTTGGCCACCCGGCCAGCGAATAAAAATCTGGTCGACCGTCGAGTTGTCCGCTAAACCAAAATGCATGCGCTGATCATCTTGAGCAAAGCGCTTGGTGCCGTTGTCTTGCAGCATGCTCTGAGTCTTACCACCGGCAGTGATCTCGACCCACGCTCCAACTGCATCGCGATTTACTGTCACACCTTCGAGATCAACATGTATCCAGTTGTTGCCGTTATCGGCACTGTTTTCAAACAGCTCTGTCTCGCCTGTCGCGAAGGGTAGGTCGCCCATGCCGTTCGCCACCAAAATATCCATGAAACCATCGTTGTTGTAGTCCGCCACCGTCACAACGTCGGTTCGGCCTTCAATCGTACCTGCCGCACCGGCACTGTTGGGCACTTCCGTAAAGCTACCGGTGCCATCGTTTTCCAGCAGCACGTTGGTCCGATTGACCGCGCCACTTGAACAGCCCATATACACATCGAGGTCCATGTCGTTATCAAAATCGGCCGTGGCGATTGAGCGGCACGAGTACTCGTTCTGAAGACCGAAGGCGAAAGGGAAACTCTCGTAACCTTGGGGCGATTGATTAAATTTAACTGCCGTGAGATCACCTTGATCTGACGTAAAGCCCAAGGTTTGAACGTTAGTAATTGGATTCTGAGCGACGACGTGCACATTGGCTCGCAACCGGTTCGTAATCGCAAATACCCAATGCTGCTCGAGCTCATCAAAGTGAATATAAAGCTGCGATACGGTCAGCAAATGAAGCGCCGTGCCGATAACCGATTCATCGGTTGGATCCAAAATAAACGTATAGTCATCTGGGGCTATTTCGGTTGGGCCAATGTTGATCGCCGTACGCGCAACATTGAAGTCTGGACCAACCGTCACCTCGATCGGCCCTTCCGCTTCAAACGTAAAACTCAACTCCCCAAAGGACTGGCCGAAAACGCGCGCGCGCAAATCGGTGCTGGAGACCAGTTCAACTTCGTTAAAATCGACATGACGAACAAAGAACAACTCTTGATCGAGATTGCCGTCGAAGTCATCTGCCTGGAAATCACCCACCGACGCCACATTAGGCAACCCTGTAGCCTGTTCGATCGAGAAAAACGGCGCCTGAGAGATGTTGTAGAAACCTTCTGGAAACCCAAACACGGTGTGCACAAGCATCGCCGGTTCAGGTTGTATGTTGACCTGCACCAACCCCAAAAAGCTGTTACTCAAATTCGTCGTGAAGTTGAGATTATCATTGTCGAACACGAAACCCGCATCAACCCCTTGCCGCGTATAAATTGAGGTGGGCGCCTGATCATCGGGCCGAGGCCAGTTAGCAAAGCCAACATCAAGTAGCCCATCCATATTCCAATCGAGCCAAGTCACCATTCGACCGCGCGACAGCGGATTATCCAAGCCAAATTCCGCCGCCCGATCAACGAAGGCGCCATCCTCATAGACCAAGAGCCTATTCGGTGCCGAGCCAATCCCACCAACTGAACCCACGACGAACAGCAGATCGCGATCGCCGTCATTATCAAAATCGCCCCAAGCGCCGCCATGAACGTCGCCGGTGAGGTCGCCGGTCACCTGTCCATTCATGTCCTGAAACATCTGCCCATTTACGTTTCGGTAGATACGGGTATCTCGGCCATGATTACTGACATAAACATCAACAAACCCATCTCGATCAAAATCTCCCCACGAATGACCGAAGGTTTGCCCGGCATAGCTTAGGCCCACATCGCCGGCAACGTCCGTAAAGCTAATATCCATCGCCTGAGCAAATGACATGACCATAAGAACAGCGACAGCCAGACTAAAACGCGTAGTTAGTTGCATATCCATCTCAACGTATATCGACAGTCTCGTCTTCGTTTCAACGGCGCGTAACAACGCTCGGTTGAATGACGATGTTATTCGACAGCAATACCAAGGTTCAGGCTACTGCGTTTCGCCCCTCAAGATCAATGCAATGAGCGTTTAAATTCAGTGATGCCAGGCTGCAACGTGGCAAAGATGTCATAACCACGCAACACCGCAGCCAAAAACGGTGTTGGCCATGCGATTTATGTTAACTCTGGGCGACTCGTGTGGTTATCGCGCGGCTTGCCGTCGACTGCTGAGTCGAGGGGTTGGGCGTTTTAATTAGGCACCGATTTCACTATGCACCAGCTTGCGCACAATCCAACGCGCGACAAGCCAAGCGAGAATGCCAATTGCTAGCCCCTGAATCGCGCCAAGCGTGACATCCAGTGGGCGGTGCGCATTGAGGAACACGCGCGAGTAACTCACCATCACGGCCCAAGGTATGAGCAAATAAAACAGCAGATGACGACGGGTGCTCACAAACGATGTTGCAAAGAACACAAAAAACGTGGCGATGAAAAAGCTCGCAAAGGCGTGCCCGGAAGGCAACGAGTAGCCAGGCTCACTTACCCAGTGTTGTCCGATCGCCTTAGGCACGTCGGTTCCGAGCGCATTGATCGCCGACTGCATGAAGCGGGCACGATCTGTCGCCAACTCACGAGCGTGATAGGCGTCGACCGAAAATCCCGCCTCACTGCTGGCCTGTTGAGTCGCCAACCACACAACGTTGGGTCGGGGCGATTCGAATATCGGTTTGATTGTGTTTTCATTCACCATCGCACCGCCCGCCGCAAAAATAATAACGGCACCGATCAACGCGACGGCTTCTTTAATCCGATATTGACTCGACAATCGTCGCCGCGTGGCTAAAAGCGCCACGCATAACACGGTGATCAATCCCGCGCCGGCCGTTTTTACTGAATCCGACAGCGCGATAACAGGCGCGGTCAACTCACCGTACTGCTGTACCCAAGCGGCACCTCCATACGGTGGTAATAGAAAACTGGTGGCGACGAGGAGCACGCCAAGAATCATGGGCCAAAGCGCCTTTGACTGAATCTCATGCGGCGAGGCTTCGTAATACTTATAGTCGGTCATGCGCGGATTGTACAAACTCTGTGACGGATTAACCAACTCGCGGTCGCCCAATAATTGGCGCCGCGACAGTATCGAAAGCCGCTGACTACGAAACCAACGCCGCGCCAACCGCTGCCCAATCTGCACTTTTTTCTGATATCGAATAGCGCGCATTCGCTGGACTTGTCGACAACAGCTGTTGCGTCATCAATTGGGCGTACGATTCACTCAACATCGGTATTACCCGACGCCGATATTCGCTGGCGGCCTTCGCACCGTTGAAAAACACAGCATGAACGTCCGTATGGTCTGCATAGAACCGTTCAAAGTCGTTCACGGCAATGGTGTCGCCGTTTATATCGGCATCGAGGCTGCCGGGCCGCTCGCAGGAATGAATGACATCCCATACCGCGATGCGCGCCGCCAGCAGCCCGGCCACGCGCCGCGTATACGGTTCGGTGGCCGCCACGCCCGTAAACCGCTGCACGATACGCCAAAATGCGTTCTGCTGGTGCGCGTAGTATTGCTGTTCGGTCAATGAGCGACGGCCGGGCATTGAGCCCAAAATCAGTACCCGAGCGTCCGTTCGCGCGATGGGTGCAAAGGCGACCTCTGCATTCATGTGTTCACCCTGTTGGCCGCCCGTACCGTCAATCTAGTTCGATCGAGTCATTCACTGCTGGCGGGCGTGAGTCGCACTTCGTAGCAGTGTACCGGTGGCTCATCGTCATCGAAGACGACCTGCTCCAGGTAATCAAACCCCAGCTTGGTCAACAGTTGTTGCGACGCTCGATTGTGTTCATTGGTAATCGCCAGCACACGCCCGATGCCCTGCGCGCCAGCGAACTGGAGCACACCGCGCGCAGCTTCATACGCGTACCCTTTTCGCCTAGCCGCTGGCAAAAACGCGTAGCCGATATCGGGGGCCGGAAGCCGCTCTCGTTGGAGCAGTCCACACATCCCCACCGCCTGGCCGCTTGCCACTTCGATAACACAACACAATCCAAACCCGTGGCGAGCATAACTGTCGAGCGGGCCGGCCAGATACTCGCGCGCGTCGGCAAGCGTGCGTACGCCGCGATCACGGATATGGCGAATAAAATCGGGGTCGTTGAGCAACGCCACAATAAAGGGCGCGTCGTCGAGCACAAACGGCCGAATACGCAGCCGCTCTGTCGACAACGGCGGCGGCTGACCGACCGACGAGGCCATTAGCGTAGCTGCTCGTCGTGCGACTTGGTTAACGCAGAGACCACATCGCCCGTATGCCGCGTCGACACAGGTTCGACAAGACAAATCCAGCACTCGTTTTCCGCAACGGGTCGGTGCAGCGTATCGCGCGGCACCACATGCATATCGCCCGGACCAAGCTGTGCCTCATAGGTCTCATACTGAATAGTGAGTTGGCCTTTGACCACGTAAAAGAGCTCGTCCTCATCGTCGTGCTTGTGCCAGGTAAATTCGCCCTTTACCTTCGCAACCTTTATGTACTGGTCATTGACGCGTTCGACAATGCGAGGCGACCAATACTCGGTAAGCGTCGCAAATTCATTATCAAGATTGGTGACGGTCATCGAGTGATACGGGTACGTGATCAGTCGAACACGTTGGGGCAGCCACCCAGCTCATTAAATTTTGGATCCCAACGCCGCACGTCATTGGCACGCCGCCAGCGACGATGAAAAAACTCCATCAAACACGGACCGCTGTCGACCTGAATAATCATCAGATCGTTTTCCTTGACCTTGTTGTATTCGGGGTATTCCGAGCGCTCTCCCCAGGTCAGACCGCCGTTCATCGCCGCGTAGGTGCGCCAAAACTGCACTGGCCCCACCCACCGATTGAGCTCTGTGCTCCACACTTGATACCCGTCCTGTTCGCGCACCTCGCCGTTGCGATGATCAGGGCTCTCTGGTTCGGCGGCGCAAGCTTGCAACCCCATCATCAGCAGGCATAGCCCGGCGAGAAGACCGAGCGGTTGGTGTGTTGTCGCGCGATTGGCGATCGAGTTTCTCATTTCTATTCCCCCAATTGAGCCTTGCCGATCCGGCAAGTGCGAGTGCGTTCAGGACGTCTGACCGTGATTGGCTTGCGGCAAATACCAATGCCACGGCTCATAGGCATAGCCAAAACGATTGCCCTCAGGATACGACAGGACAAAACCAAATTCACCGGCGCGGCGACACAGCCAGTCGTAAGCCAAGGTGCGTGCAAAATGGTGAGAGGCGGGCTCACAGCCGAGCGTACCAATATCCAGCGCGCGTCCAGAATGATGTTGGCTACAACCCGGCGGCGCAAGCACCCGAAAAACCGCGTCGATCGCCTCACCCGCTTCGACTCGGCGCCGCACGATCTCGAACTGCCGCGCAAAGCTGCGGAACCCAGAGATCAAAATTAGCGACACCTGATCCTCGGCGGCACTGCGTTTCATTGATTGCCAGGCCTGAGCCGCCACAGGCGTTAGTCGATGTTCGATGCCCCGGCGGCTCGTGTCCCCCACAACCAGTCCCGTGCCATCCGCGTAGAGCGGCAAATCGCGCTCTTTGAGCAGTCGAGGGTCGCCACCGAGTTGCCGGATGGCCGCGCGCGCTCTCGCCTCGAGGTCGCCCACCCATTCGTCGCGATACGCCCCACCGCCGATTGTTTCCACCGTCATGTTGTCGACCTGTCTATGGCCCTCTTTTGCCGAGTATGACCGCAAAGGTCGCGGTTGTGCCTCGATTGAGACGCGGCTACCCCTGCTCAGTGTCCATCATGGCGGAACGGCCCGCAAACTGTCTAATTTTGCCCGCCCCAGCCCGATGAGCCACTTTCGAACGCCTTACGGTATGTCTCATTAGGCGCGCACCGATCCGCAGACAATCCGGACGTCGGCGCATCCACAGCTTTGTGACTATCTGAAAGGAAATGGGGGCGTTTATGAAACTCCGTAACTATCTAAATAATATAGTTTTTATAGCCATATTTATGGCGTCCACAGCAGCCGCCCAGGCAGCGGTACCCGACGGCATCAGCTATCAGGCCTACCTCACTGACAGCACCGGTTCGCCGATCACCAGCGACGTGTCGATCACGTTTGCGGCGTACAACGTCGACACCGGCGGCGTACCGCTCTGGAGCCAAACCCAGCTCGTGTCGCCCGACAATGGTCTATTTAGCGTCGTGCTGGGCAACCCGGTGAACCCCTTTCCAGCAGGACTGTTTGACACACCCATCTACGTTGGATTATTCGTCGCGGGCGAAGAGATGCTGCCCCGTCGGGCACTCAACACCTCCGCTTACGCATTCAAATCGGCCGATGCCGATACCCTGACCGGCGCCACGGCAGCCGATCTGGATCAATCCTCCGACATCGCGTCGATCAATACCTCTGTGGGCGATCTGCAAAGCGATGTGTCATCGGTGCAAACCGGTCTGTCGACCGTACAGTCAGACGTGGCCGTCGCGAGCGGCGACATCGTGACCAACCAAGTCGCCATCAACAACAATAACGCCGACATCAATGCCAACACGGCAAGCATTGCCGCGTTGCAGGCCGTTGGCGCCGACATTACAAGTGTGTCCGTCGGTGCAGGACTCATCGGCGGTTCCTTGTCCGGCAATGCCAGTGTCGCCATTGCGCCGGGCGGCGTCACCAACGGATTGCTCGGTGACAATGCCGTCACCGGCCCAAAAATTGCCGACGATGCGGTCGGTCCTGATGAACTCGACAGTAGCGGCAATTACGCGGTAAACGGCATGACCGTAAACGGCGCCACGTCACTGGAGGGACAGGTGGATTTCGATAGCGCGTTTGATATCAACATCTATGACGATTTCAACGGCTTCCGATGGCGTAGCGCGGATGGCTCTCAACAATTCGCGTCTATTGAAGTTCGCGAAAACGACACCAAATTTCGAGACGTCGCACGTGGTCGCATCATCTTTGAATCCGATACCAACGGTATTGGCATCGGCACCGGCATTCCCGTGTCCACGCACGCGGTGACCATCCCCTCGCTCGCGGTCACCGGCAACGTTGATATCGGTCTGGAGCGTGTCTCCCAATCGTACCCTCTCGATTCAATGAGCGTCTCCTGTCATTCCCACGGTAATCTGCCCTGCTACTACGGCTTGGTGACAGTCTCGTGCCCGGTGGGCAAGAAATTGCTGGGTGGCGGCTCGAGCGGCAGCTCTGGACTGTTTGGCAGTGTCTCTATCGCGGCACCCATCACTGATTCAGCCTTCCAGTGCGGCGCCTCATACGATATCGCCAACAGCACACGCAACTGCTTTGCCATCTGCGCACGCGTTGATTGAGTGATAGTGGGAAAGGAGACAACGACATGAAACTCACGCCAATGACTCTGCTGGCGATTACCGCGACCGCCACATCACTGGTGCTTGCGGGTATGCTCATCGGGCAATCGGGTGCTCAGCAAACGGCATTGAACGCAGCGACGACTAGCGCTACAGAACCCGATGCTCTGCCCACGCCGGACCCCTATCAAGTGCCGGACTGGCTGACACGTGCGCCGAAGGAATGGCGCACGGCTTTTACGGACAAGCCCAGTGGCTACGCTCTGCTACTTGACACCAGCCAGCGACGCTTGCTCATCGACCGCTGCAAACACTACGGGTTCTTCGATGCGCGATCGAATCGGCCGCGTGAACAGAGCGGACCGCGTTGTGAGCGACTGCTCACCGGCACCCTGCTCGCCTTTAACGGGAATACCGTGCGTACGCAGCTGATCTCGGGGGAGACCATCGATGTCGTGCTGACGCCCGAACGCTCTGTATCCGGCAATGATCACCCTATTGAACAAATAACTCTCGCGTTTAAGCGTGAGTCGCTCACGCTCATTCCAGGCCAAACCAACGATCTCATGTCGCAAATCAGCAAGCTCCCCAGTATTCGGCGAGAATATCAACAGCTCTTTGAGTTTCGGCAAGAGCGATCGGCTGAACAGCGACAACGACTGGCCTCAACGGCACCCTCGACTGATCCATTGCCAGACGCGCACGCCGAACAACGTCGACTTGACGAGCAGCTAACCGCTGGCGTCCATGACGGCGGTGAGCGCAACGCAGCACCCGGAGGCCAGTCACCACCGGCCATCTCGACAGTCACCGATGCGGAGCCCGCTACTAGCCGGGAGGACACACGTAACGTCTCACGACTGCCCAAACCGCCCACCAACCCCACGGGAATCTCCCAGCCGGGTTCCTGACGTTTTCACCAATTTAATGACTCGATGGAAAAATCATGCAACCGACAATGACAAAGTTCCTAGTTTTCGCCCTGACGTCCATCGCGCTTGCGACGAGCAGCGCAGCCAGCCAACAGTCGAGTGCCAACTACCGCATCGACTGGGACGTGGTCGACGCAAGCGGTGTGCCGATGAGCTCGGCCAACTACACCGTGATCGATTCGCCGGCCCAACCTTCTGCATTGGGCGAATCGACGAGCGCCAACTATCGGCTCACGCCTGGCTTTTTGGCGGCACCCGATACCGACACCGATGCCATTCTCGACTTTATGGACAACTGCACATTGGACCCTAATGCGTCCCAGTACGACTCCAACGGCGACGGCTATGGCAACGTGTGTGACCCCGATCTCGACAACAACGGGAGCGTCAACTTTGTGGACTATTCGTTGATGATCGACGCCTTCTTGTCCTCGCCCGGCGCACCCAACTGGAACCCTGACGCGGATCTGACTGGCGACAACGTCGTCAACTTTATCGATATCGCTCGATTCCAGCTGTTTTTCCTGGGCCCGCCCGGCCCGAGCGGCAACGACTGATCACATCATCCCGCGCACCGCTTCTTGCGGTGCGTGGGGCATTGTGCGGACGATGCGACGGCGCTACGCTGCGTCTCTATGATTGCACTGCTCGCCATTCTCGCCTTTGGTTTTCCACTTGTGGCCTACATATGGTCGCTCCGACAAAAGGCACTCGCCGATCGCCGAAAACTTCAAGTCATTCAACGCCAACTCAAGGTCCTCGACGAAAAAAACAATGACGGGTCGTAGCACCTAAGAACCGCAACTTCCCGCCCCGGGTCCGGGTGGGTTAAAGAACATATTGACCACCAGCGTCAAATCCAAGAAATTGACGATGCCATCATTGTTGGTGTCGTACACGGCATCCGTGCTCAAAAAAGCACTCGAGAATAGGCTGAAGTCGAGAAAATTCACAATGCAATCATTGTTAAAGTCCGCATCGCACACATTGCCATAGCCGTCGCCATCGGCGTCGATCTGATCCGGATTAAACCTCGCCCGACAGTTGTCGACCGCAAAGTCAATATCATCGTTATCGGTGTCAAACCGGCCACGTTCTTCTATCAAGCGCCACAAGCGATACTCGCCATTGACAAAGTCATCGACCCAATGAAGATCGTCTACCCCAGTGAGGGGGCCGTCGGATTGGCCAATCGGTGTGCCATTAAATCCGTCGGTGTACACACAGCGCTGCGACAGACGCGAATGATCCGCTGTGTCGGTATTCACACAATCGCCTCCCGACCAACCCTCACGAAAATCGATATCGGCCGGTGCAACCAAACTGAATTCGCGCATAAAGCCATAGTACGAATCGAATATCGGCAACAGCGTATTGTTCACAAACTGATCGCGCAAAGCGGCTGCATCGTCCTGGCCCTCGTACCAGTCCATGGCTACCGACCCATTGCCATCGGGATCAAACCGCACAGCACCCCAGGCGCTCGACCCGAGCAGCTCGGTCGCGACAATACGCAGCGCGCGCGAGATCGGATCAAGCCGAGATTCACTCTCACCGTGCGCGTCTCGATGACCATTGCGATACACACTGCCGATCATGGTGTTGTGGGCGCCGGGCACCAAGAAAAGATCCACGGCTTCGTCGGTATTCGCGTCAGAAGGAATCACCGGCGCAAACCCGAGCGATCGTTCATCGTTGGCATAAAACCCCACGTATTCGGCGATCGGCGGCAGCACGAAGATCGCGCTAGTCCGCAGTCGATCACCCGGCACCGGATCAAACGCCAGGATGTTGATCTTCTTCAGCGACGGTTCGTTGGCGTAAAAGGAATGCGCCGTATGCAGAGTCGACACCGCGCCGCGGCTAAAACCGACCAAGTTGAGAATCACGCATTCACCGCTGCACGCGGGCCGCTCATCAAAAATGTCCTCCGCTTTATCGAGCTGTTCGGCCCAGGGCGGCGTGAAGGGATCGTTCGTTAGGTTCTGCACAATCCCGTCGACGATACCCTTGTGGTGGTGATCGTCGGCCAACTGCGCGCGATGTAAAGACGCCACGGTCTCGGGTCGGTCAAAGGGGCTGTCACTGTCGTTCCACATCGAGCCGTCAAGGTTGGTGCCCGAAAAGTAAATCGTGACGACCACTTCATCGAACTGTGCCGCGCCGGGCAGCGATGCGCACAGCAGCAATACAGACACACACATTTTAAATCGCATTATCATTGTCCTCACCTCACTTCCACCACGATGAGAACGGCAATGCCGCGCCAAAATCATCGGAACCATCGGGATTAGAACAACACAGTCGATCCTGCTGCAGCGTGTTGTAGTAGTTCAGCAAATCGGGCCGGCCAAAGTGGTAATACACTTTGCCGGCTCGCGTGGCTGAGGTGCCTTGTGCATTGGGCGCACCGACGGCGAGGTCGCTAATACCATCACCATTAATGTCGAGCGCCATGAGCGTCGCGCCATACTGTTCGGCATCAATCAGTCCCGATAGGCAACCCTGGCCGGGTAGCGCCACAATTTGCTCAAAGCGCTCATCGCTTGTGTCATAGCGCATCACATACACAACGCCGCAGCCAAAATCCTTATCGCTCACCTTCGAAGGCGCGCTGGCCGCCAAATCATCGATGCCATCCCCGTCGAAATCGCCGACCGCCAACGCGCTACCAAACTTATCGTCAAAGCTCGTCGCCAACGATATGGTGGCGCTCGAAAGCGAAATAAACTCGTCGCGATTGGTCAGCCGATTACTACTGCCAAAGAGCACCGCGACCGCCCCGGCATTAACCGCCCCCGTCAGATTTTCTTCTGGCACGCCGATCGCCAGATCGTCGTACCCGTCGCCATCAAAATCGCCGGTTGCCAACGCCGCACCAAAAAAGTCATTGGTTTCTGACGCTCCTTCAATACCGCTTGAGTCTTGCGTCCACTCCTGGTCATTGGCCGCGGATAAGCCGCCGGACCTACCGTAAATCACCGTTACCATGCCCGCATCGTTGTTACCACTGAGGTCTTCTTTGGGCGCACCGATGGCCAGATCGTCGTAACCGTCACCATTGAAATCACCCGCCGCCAGTGACGTACCAAACTCGTCATTAAACTCGTGTACCGAGCCATTACCGGTATTGCCCTGATGCCATACGTCGTCTTCGGTCGATACGCCACCGTTATTCCCGTAAAACACCTGCACCATGCCCGCGCCTTCGGGACTATCTTCAATGTCTTCGCCGGGCACGCCCACCGCAAGATCGTCAAACCCGTCGTTATCAAAATCGCCGACCGCAAATGAACTGCCAAATAGGTCACCTGATTCGGTTCCACCGCGCACATTGGGCGTATCTTGGTGGAACGACTCGGATCCGCTGCTCGTGAGTCCACTGGATGAGCCATACACCACCACAATCATGCCGGCATCATAACGATTAAAGCCGTCTTCGAAATTCTCTTCGGGCAAGCCAAACACCGCGTCGGCGTAGCCGTCGTTGTTGAAGTCGCCCGTTGCCAGTGCCCGACCAAAAAAATCGTCGTTTTCTATGGCCCCGGCAATGCCGCTTGTGCCTTGATGCCAATACTGTTCGCCGGACAGCGAGATGGCATTACCGTTGCTGTACGCCGAAAACGCCGCACCCTGATCAACATCGATACCAAAGTCATCCTCGACCACCTTGCCAGGCACGCCAATGAGCATGTCGGATAGCCCGTCGCCATTAAAATCGGCAATCGCCGTGTTGTTTTGGCGCGAGAGTCCACTCGGACCGGGCGCACGCGATAGTTGTGTTTCCAACTCGGCCAAATCCGCTTCCGTCACCTTGCCGTCCGCGTCCATATCCGCATTGCGATCGGCACTGCCCAAACGTGCCCGCATCAGCGCGCGGTCGTGCGCATCGACAATGTTGTCGTTATTTAAGTCCGCATCACACGCGTTACCGAAGCCATCGCGGTTCGAATCGATCTGCAGTGGATTGGCCCGATCCACACAGTTATCGCGGCGGTCCTCCACCCCGTCATTGTCTCGATCACTCGCCACTGCTGGCTGCATAGCCAGCAAGAGCGCACCTGCCAGCGCCCAAGAAACCTGTCTCATTGTCCTGCCCCTTTTTTACGTTGTTCTTTGTTTTTCGATTGGTGTTACTACGGGTAAGCAATAAATCGCTTCCTTTAC